>JAKPBM010000392.1 GCA_029778935.1 Bacillota bacterium
ATCCATCGCCGAGCCGGTTTCCCTGTTTGAACCCGTCTACTCCGACGGAAACGATACCATCTGCGTCATGGACCAGGTCAGCGACACGGGCAACACCGACGAGCACTGGCTGGAAAACATCGCCCTTTCCCAGGCGCTGGCCCGCCTGAACGAGCGGGAAAATAAAATTCTGGCTTTGCGCTTCTTTGAAGGCAAAACGCAAAACGAAGTTTCCGAGGAAATCGGCATCAGCCAGGCACAGGTCTCCCGGTTGGAAAAAAACGCGCTGGACAAAATCAAAAAAATGATCTGACTTTCCATATTAGCTTGCCTTTTCGTTGCAAAACAATGCGCCGGAACTCGTAATGGAGTTCCGGCGCCAATTTTTACGCAATGGTGATGGTTAAAACCCCGTTGTTTGCCGCTATGGACGTAATGTTTACGCCGTAGGAGGAGATCTGGTTTTCGATCATGCGGTTCAGCGCGTCGATGACTTCCAAAGGCACAAGCCCCACGGGGATGGAATACCCGCCGATTTTACAGGCGTTGGGCAGGATATAGGGCGACCCGTCTTTGACCGTCGGCGTAAACTCCATGGCCACGGACGCTTCCGCCGGAAGCACCGCTTTGACCATGGCCAGCTCCGGCATGGCCTTGGCCACCGTTTCGTCGATGAGGCGGGACACGTTCAAAACGACCGCTACGTTTATTCTGCTGTCGCGGAAGGTAAGCGTTTCCAGCCGGGCCTGCAAAGTCTCTTCGAGATACGGACCCAGAAATTCAGCGGCTTTCTGTTCCCCCAGGGATACGGTGATCCCAGTGCCGGCCGGCGGTGTGAGCACCGTGGTAGAGTCGGCGGGCTTTACCCATTTGCCGACCAGGGGCTTCCAATACCCCCTTGACAAATATACCGCCCCTCCCAGTATCACAAGCACAAAAAACACAAACGCCCAGGAACGGTCCTTCGGTTTGCTCATTTGTTACTCCCCTTTCTCTCGCGGCCTGTCCGCTAAGAAAAGAGTATGTCGTCCGAAGGAAGATTATACCTTTGCCATGGGCAGAGAATGCGGCAGAAAGTTATAGGAAACGCTTTTTTCTATTCCGCCTGCCTAAACGCTGTAATGCCTGCCAAATGGCGCACTTTCATCGGAAACGGCAGCGCCGCATCGCCAGACAGGCCCTTGTATCTGTCGCGCCTACACCAGCCGGCCCAGCAGATTCTGCCCCTGCCGGTCAAGAATTTCCACGGTGTGCAGCTCGCCCTGCAAAGGCCGGTCAGCCTCCGCCTCCACCAGCAGATAGTTCTCGCTGTGACCGCACTGGCGACCGGAAGGAAGCGGCTCTTCAAAGAGCACTTCCAGCGTTCTTCCCTTCTGCGCTTCCAGATAGGCCATGCGGGTTTCCCTTGCGACGGCGGAAGCGGCCTTGCAGCGGGCTTCCTTTACATCCTTTGTCAGCTGCCCGTCCATTTTCGCCGCCTTGGTGCCGGGACGGGGCGAATACGGGAAGATGTGCATCTGCGAAAAGGCCGCTTCTTTCAGAAAAGCGAGGGTTTCGGCAAACTCCTCCTCCGTTTCGCCGGGAAAGCCGCAGATGAGGTCGGCGGTGATGGCCGCGTTGGGGAAAAACTCGCGTATGTTGGCGATGGCGGCTTTCAGCTCCGCCGCGCCGTAGGGCCGGTTCATCCGGGCCAGCGTGCGGTCGCTGCCGCTCTGCACGGAGAGGTGGAAATGGGGGCAGAGGTTCTTTTCCTCCGAAAGCAGGCGGCAGAACTCCCTGTCCACCGTCAGCGGCCAGAGGGAGCCGAGCCGGAACCGAACGTTCGGCACCGCCTTGCACAGCGAGCGGGTCAGCGTCAGCAGCGTTTCGCCGCCGGGCCGCTCTTTGCCGTAGGAGGAAATCTCGATGCCCGTCACAACGATTTCCTTATACCCTTCCGCCGCCAGCAACTGCGCCTGGGAGACGGCCTCCCCGACGGGCAGAGAGCGAATACTTCCCCGCGCGTAGGGTATGATGCAGTAACTGCAGTAGTTGCAGCAGCCGTCCTGCACTTTTAGAAGGGCGCGTGTGCGGCCGGCAACGCCGCCGGCGGGCAGTTTTTCAAAGGCGTACTTCTTTTTCGCCGGCTTCTCCTCCGCCGCAGGGGGATTTGATGCGGAGCCGGTCAGCCGTTCGTGTATCTGGTCGATAAAGGCGGTATGGTCCTTGTTCCCTCCGACAAGAATCCGCCCGGGCAGGATTTTTTCCAGTTCCTCCGGCGCCAGTTCGGCGTAGCAGCCGCAGACGGCGACCAGGGCGTTTGGCCGCAGGGAAGCCGCCCGCCGCATGGCCTGCCGCGTCTTTTTGTCGCCGGTGGCCGTCACCGTGCAGGAGTTGATGATGTAGACGTCCGCCTCCTCGTCGAAGGGCACGATTTCGTACCCCCTGGCGCGGAGCAGCTTCTCCATGGCCTGGGATTCAAACTGGTTTGTTTTGCAGCCTAGCGTATAGAAAGCAGCTTTCATTTTTCCGTCCTTACCCCATATTTTTCTTGCATTTCCATCGGTTCTGGTGTAAAATTAAGAGGAAAACAAGGCCATTTGGGCTTACCAAAAAGGAGTGTGTGTTATGAAATCGGTCAAAATCCGTCTCTCCACCATCGAGGACGTAAAGCAGTTCGTTAACGCTGCCACCCTCGCCGATTTTGATGTGAATCTCGTTTCCGGCCGCTACATCATCGACGCCAAGTCGATCATGGGTATTTTCAGCCTGGACCTTTCAAAGGAAATTGACCTTCGCGCTTACTGCGACGACGATACTAAGCTCGCCGCCTTCTTCAAACAGATTGAGAAATTCATCGTGTAAGCCCTTGGATTTCCAAACAAAGCGTGGCTTTTGGCCACGCTTTTTTATTTTTCCTGCGCAGCCTTTCTGAAAAAGGGCGCCCCGGCGGCTTCTAATCCGCGCGGGACAATCATACACATTAGACGGGACAAAATACCCCGGCGTCAGCCGGAATTACGCATACGGAAAGGTGTTGTTCGTATGAAAAGGAGCGGAATTTATAAGCGGTTGCTGACCTTTCTTCTGGTTCCGTTACTGCTGATTTTGCCCGTTGCGGCCGGCCCCGGCGACGACGTGCCAACCGGCGGGCTGACGTATGCCGGCGGCAGCCCGGACGAACCTGTCTTTCAGATCGTGCCCGTTTCGCTGGAAAAAAGCCAGCTTCCCGCCGCCTCGGCCATCCTGATGGATCTGGACAGCCGGACGGTGCTCTACGAAAAAGACGCCGATTTGCGCCTGCCCCCGGCGAGTATCACCAAAATCATGACCATGCTGCTGGTCGTCGAAGCCATCAAGGCCGGCCAGATTTCCTGGGACGACCAGGTGGTGGCCAGCGAACACGCCTCCAGCATGGGCGGCTCGCAGATTTACCTGGAAGCCGGGGAAGTGATGACGGTCGATGAACTGTTTAAGGCCGTCTCCATCGCTTCCGCCAACGACGCCGCCGTCGCCCTGGCCGAACACGTGGCCGGCAGCGAAGACGTGTTCGTGGCGCGGATGAACGAGCGGGCCAAAGAGCTGGGCATGAAGAACACCGTGTTCAAAAACGCTTCGGGCTTAGACGAGGAAGGCCACGAAAGCACCGCCCGCGACGTGGCCATCATGTCGGCGGCTTTGGCCGAACACCCGGAAGCTTTCAAGTACACCACCACGTGGATGGACAGCGTGCGCAACGGCGAATTCGGCCTGACCAACACCAACAAGCTCGTGCGCAGCTACAAGGGCATCACCGGATTGAAAACCGGCTCCACCGGCCGCGCCAAATACTGCATCTCCGCCACGGCGGAGCGGAATAACCTTCGGTTAGTGGCCGTCATCATGGGCGCCGACACCACCCAGAACCGGTTCAACGCCGCCGCCACTCTTTTGGACTACGGCTTTGCCATGTTCGAGCGGGTAGACCTTTCGGAAGGCGTCGAGGTGCCGGAAGTACGGATCAAACACGGCGTGGTGGAAAAGCTCACGCCCGTGCCGCAGGGCAGCGTGTACAGCGTCGTGCCCAGGGGGTCGGCCGGCAAGCTGTCGAAAGCCATCCTTCTGGAGCCTTCCTACAACGCGCCGTTGTCCAAGGGCGACCGGCTGGGCAGCATCGAAGTTAAGCTGGACGGCAAGTCCGTCGGCCGCGTGCCGCTGGTGGCGGGAGAGGACGTGCCGCGGCTGACCTTCTGGAAGGCCTACTCCTGGCTGCTGGCCGCCATGCGCTGCTTCTAGTTCTTCTGCAGAAGCAGGGCGCACCAGTCGTTTTCTTCCCGCTGCTCAAAAGCCGTAAGGCCCTCTTTTTCCAGAGCGGCGCGCACTTCGTCGATACGTGTGTTTAACACTCCGGAAATAACGCACATGCCGCCGCGCTTTGTCCACGCGGCAAGGCGCGGCGCCAGCGGGATAATCACGTCCGCCACGATGTTGGCAAGGACAATGTCAAACTCCTGCTCGCTGCCGGGCAAGGTAAAGTTTTCTTCCAGCGTGTTGCCGGCAAAGAACGTGCAGATGTGTTCCACGTTGTTCTGGGCGGCGTTTCGCGCAGCCACGTCGGCGGCGTAGGGGTCAATGTCCACGCCGAGCACCTTTTTGGCGCCCAGCAGTGCCGCCACAATGGAGAGGATGCCGCTGCCGCAGCCCACATCCAGCACCGTTTCGCCGCCCTTGACGTGCTTTTCCAGCGCGAGCATGCAGAGCTTGGTCGTGGAATGGTCGCCGCTGCCGAAGGCCATGCCGGGGTTGCTGACAAACACGATGCGGCCGTCGGCCTGTTCCTCCGTAATCGTCTCCCATTCGGGTTTCACGAGCAGCCGCTCGCCCACGGGGAACGGCTTATAGAAAGCCTTCCACGCGTCGGCCCATTCGTCTTCTTCCCGCGTGCGCACGGAGAACTCCAGCGTGCCGAAATCCACCGCCGGCCAGAGGGCTTTCACCCGCCGGCATACGTCTTCCAGCAGGGACAGCATCTTTCTTCCCTCATCGTTGTCCGCGAGGTACGTAACGATGCGGCAGTGGGGCGTTTTCACTTTTTCTTTGAGTTCTTCGTCCACATCCTGCCAGACGGGCAGGTCCTTCTCGATAAACTCGGCCAGTTCCGCCGAATCCTCTACGGAAAAGCCGGCCACACCCGCTTCCATCAGCGCGTCGCCTAGCAAATCGACGCCTTCGTGGGTGGTGGACACGGCAAGCTCAATCCAGTTCATCCGTACTCTCCTTTGAAATAATAAAACGTATTTGTGAAAGGAACACCGTATGCTTTCCGGTATTGTATCCGTTGTCAATATGCTTCTTTGGGGCGCGCCGACGCTGGCCCTTTTTATCGGAAGCGGTATCTATTTTACAATCCGGCTGCGGTTCGTCCAGTTTCGGGGGTTCCGAGCCGCGTTTGCCGCCATCTGGGAGGACATAAAAAAGCCCGCGCCCAAAGATAAAAAAGAGCAGAAAGGCCTATCCCCCGTAGCGGCGCTGGCCGCCTCTCTGGGGGCGGTCATGGGGCCGGGCAACTTAGTCGGCGTAAGCTCGGCCATCTTACTTGGCGGCGCGGGAGCCGTCTTTTGGATGTGGGTGTCCGCGGTTTTGGGCATGGCCAGCCGCTTTGCCGAAAGCGCTTTGGCGGTGGTCACCCGCAGGACGCGCGACGGCAAAAACCGCGGCGGCCCCATGTACCTCATGGAGGACATGGGCAACAAAAAAACGGCCGTCATGTTCGCGCTCATGGGCGTGTTTCTGTCGTTCACCATGGCAAACGCCACGCCCGCGGGCGCTCTGGCTTCTTCCCTTGCGGACAGCTACGGCATCAAGCCGATTGTCACCGGCGCCGTGCTTTCGGCTTTGGTGGCGGTGACGATTCTGGGCGGGGCGAAGCGGATTTCAACCGTCGCTTCCGTGGTGGTGCCCGTCATGAGCCTGTTTTTCATCGGCGCGGCGCTGTTTATCATAGTAACGCACCCGCTTGCGGCGCTGAGCGCGCTTGTGTCCATTTTCAAAGAGGCGTTTTCTCTTTCCGCCGGCATCGGCGGGCTGGTAGGCACGGTTATCCGGTACGGCATCGCCCGGGGCATCTATTCCAACGAGGCGGGCATGGGCACCGACCCGCTCATCGCCGCCGCCACGTCGGAAGAAGACCCGGCCCGGCAGGGGCTTATCTCCATGACGGGGCCGTTTCTGGACACCATCGTGTTTTGCACGTTTACCGCGCTGGTGCTTCTCATGGCCCGGGACAGCAACTCCGCTGACGCGGGCAGCATGGCGGCCGAAGCCTTCGCCTACTTTCTGCCCGGGTCGGGGCGGTTTATCGTAAACGTCACCCTGGCCCTGCTCGTTTTCGCCACGGTTTCCTGCTGGGCGTGTTTTGGAGAAGAATGCCTGTTATACTTGACGCAAAAGCCCCTTTGGCAAAAGGTGTACCGCTACGGCTACTGCCTGATTCCTGTGACCATGGCGGGGCTTTCGCTGAACTTCCTGCTGGATTTAACGGACATCGCCACGGCGTTAATGGCCATTCCCAACCTGATTATCACCATGATGGCCATCGCCGTCATGCCCAAGGGCGAGCTGGATATTGCGCCCCTTAGAAAGTCCGTTCGGAAAGCGAAGAAACCAGCCAGGAAAGAAACGCCGGATCGCCCAGCCCGGCGAAAACGGAAAGCTCGTCCAAAGCCTGCGCCGTCAAACGCCTGACTTCGCTTTGGGCTTTTTCCAAACCCCAGAGGGCCACGTAGGTCGCCTTCCCCTGCTTTTCGTCGTTTCCGGTCTGCTTGCCTAAGGTTTCGGAATCGCCTATGACGTCTAATATGTCGTCCTGAATCTGGAAGGAAATGCCCAGCGCGTCGGCAAACCGCTCCGCCGCCGCTAGGTATTTTTCCTTCCGAATGCCTGCCAGAAGCAGCCCGCCCCGGCAGGATGCGCGAAAAAGCGCCCCCGTTTTGAGCCTATTTATCTGTGTCAAATCCTGCTTTGCTGCCACGCGGAAGGGTTCGGCCCCATCGGGCCGGGCCTTTTCTGTTTGATTGGCCAAATCCAGCACCTGCCCGCCGATCATGCCGAAACAGCCGGCGGCGGACGCGATTTCATAGGCGGCGGCCAGGCGGTTTTCCGCCGGAACGCCGCCTTCCGCTCCCAGCATCAGCTCGAACGCCCCCGTAAGCAGCCCGTCGCCGGCCAGAAGCGCCATGGCCTCGCCGAACATTTTGTGGCTGGTGGGCCGGCCGCGGCGGAAATCATCGTCGTCCATGCATGGCAGGTCGTCGTGGATAAGCGAATAGGTGTGGATCATCTCCAAAGCGCAGGCAAAGGGCATGGCTTCCTCGGCGGAAAGCCCGCCGAATCCGGCAAATTCCAAAAACAGGACGGGGCGCAGGCGCTTTCCGCCGGCAAGCAGGCTGTACTCCATAGCCGCAAAGACTTCTTTCTGCGGCAAATCCCTGCCTTTGGCAAAGATATTTTCCAAAGCGGCGTTTACCTGGCTCTGCCGCAAAGCCAGCTTCTTACGCATCGGCATCAAACGGAAGCAGAACCGTTTCCCCGTCGGCGTTCTGAGACAGAATGCGCACGACCTGCTCTGCCTTATCCAGAAGGTTCTGGCACAGGCGCACCAGGGCCGTTCCCTCCTCAAAGTAGCGGAGGCTTTCTTCCAGCGGCACGTCGCCCCGCTCCAGGTGTTTGGTAATTTCCTCCAGCCGGGCCATGGCCTGCTCAAAGGTCGGCGTTTTTTCCGGTGTCTTTTCCATCGCTGTTATCCTCCCAGGCGCTTACTACGGCGCAGGTGGCGCCGCCTTTTGCGAAACGCAGATGTACGGTGTCGTTTTGGGCCAGTTCCGCCCCGCTCCGGACGGCCCGGCCGTCTTTCATGGCCAGCGAGTAGCCACGGCTCAATACTTTCAGCGGGCTCATGGCGTCCAACGCCGCGGCGGCGGAAGCGAAGCGGCGGTGTTCTTTGTCCAGCTTGCGCTGGAACGCGGATTGCAGCCTTCTTGTGGTGTAATCCAGCAGCAGGCGCTTTTCGTCGATGTACTGCAAAGGCGAGGTCAGTACCTTTTTGCCCGCTATCAGCGAAACCCGCTGTTTATACAGCTCGATTCGCTTTTGCATCTGCCGCGTCATGCGGAGTTTTGCTTCTTCCAGCCGCATCCAAAGCTCCTGCCGGTCGGGCACGGCCAGTTCCGCCGCCTTGGACGGGGTCGCCGCCCTTAGGTCGGCGGCAAAGTCGGAAATTGTCACGTCCGGCTCGTGGCCCACGGCGGAGATGACGGGGATATTTGACGCCGCTATGGCGCGGGCGACGATTTCCTCGTTAAAGCACCACAAATCCTCAATCGAGCCGCCGCCCCGGCCGGTGATAATCAAATCCGCCGCTTTTTTGGCGTTTACAAAGCGGATGGCGGCGGCGATTTCCTCCGCCGCCCCTTCCCCCTGCACCTTAACAGGCACAATCAGCACCTTGGCGACGGGGTATCTTGCCTTTAAAATCCGAAGCATGTCGCGGATGGCGGCACCTGTGGGCGACGTGATGATGGCGATTTTCCTGGGGTATGCCGGCAGCGGCTTTTTTCGGGTCGAATCGAACAGGCCCTCGGCGGCAAGCTTCCGCTTCAGCTGCTCAAAGGCCATAAACAGCTCGCCCACACCGTCCAGCTTCAGCTCCGCGGCGTACAGCTGGTACACGCCGTCCCGGGGAAAGGCGGAAATGCTGCCGTTGACGATGACCTTCATGCCGTTTTCCAGGCGGAAGGCAAGTTTAGCCGCGTTCCCCCGGAACATCACGCATCGCAGAGCGGCGTTTTCGTCCTTCAGCGTAAAGTACATGTGCCCCGAGGAGTGGGGACGGTAGTTGGAAACCTCGCCCCGCACCCAAAGGTTCTGCAGAAGGTAGTTTTCTTCCAGATATTCCTTGATATAACCGTTCAGCTCGGAAACGGTGATGATTTTTCTGTCTTCGCTCACTGCCCGGCCTCCTTTTGAAACCGGCGGGCCGTTAAAACGGCGACGCCAATGGCGTTGTCGGCGGAGAATTTCGCCGGCGAATAGACCGCGTCCGAAAGCTTTTGCCGTAAAAACCGGCTCGACGCCACGCCGCCGGAGCATAGAAGCGGCAAGCCGGGGTACTGCTTTCTTGCCCATTGGGTGACCCTAAGCACCGACCGAGCCACGCTGGCCATGACAAACGCGGCGACGGCTTCTTTTCCTTCGCCCCGTTCGATTTTCTCCAAAACCTTGTTTTCCAGCCCGGAAAAGCTTAACTGCCCCTCTTTCGTCCAAAGGGGGGCCGCTTCGGCAATACCGGGGTAAGACAGGGCGAGCCTGTCCATCTCCGGCCCGGCGGGAAACGGCAGCCCCATGGCCACGCCCGCCCGGTCGATAATCTGTCCGGCGGAAAGGTCCGTCGTGCCGCCAAGCAAAGTGACGCGCAGGGGCATTTCCGCATCCCCCGGGCAGACGTGCAGAAGCTCCGTCGTGCCGCCGGAAAGGTGCCAGGCTAAAAAGGGCACGTCCAGCAAATCCAGCCGCTTTGCGCCCAGCGCCGCGGCGGCCATGTGCCCCGCCTGGTGGGAAAAGGTGTACAATGGGACATTGGCGGCATACGCCGCAGCATGTGCCGCCGCCAGCCCCGACAGAAAACAGGGCATGTACGACCCTTCCGCATCCCTAGGGCGGATGGACACGCCCACGGCGGAAATTTTCTCGCCTTTGGGCAATTGGCCAAGCAGTTCGGGCAGCTGTTTTACGTGGTGGAACACCGCGTCGCTCTGCCTTAAGCCTTTTTGCCCCTTTTCAACCGGCAAAAGCCGGCCGCAAGGATGCAGCCGGCCCGTTTCGTCGTCATAAAGAGCAACTGAGGTGGTATAATTGCTTGTGTCGAAACCCAAAAAAAGCGCCAACCTTATTCCCCTTCCTGTACAGCCGCACTTTCCTTCTGCCCTTTGCCTTCCAGCGTGGCGGCAAAGGCGCCTAATATGCCGTTCACAAACGCGGGGGCTTTCTCAGTGTCATAGGTTTTCGCCAGGTTGACCGCTTCGTTGATGGCCGTGGAGACGGGCACGTCGTCCCGGTACAGAATTTCCGTTAAGGCGAGCTTCAGGATCGCCATGGTGACGCGGGAGATGCGGTTGATGTTCCAATCCACCGCCAGCGAAGCGATAATGTTTTTTAAGGATTCGTCTTCCCGAGCGCACTTGGTTACGACGTCGCGGATATAGTCCGCGGCTTTGTCCGACATGGGAACGTCAAAAAGCGGGTCTTCTCCGGCAAGGGACGAAAACCCCTGCCCCACCCGCTCTTCGATGATTTCTTCAATGGGCGCCTGGTGGAACCCAATTTCGTATATGCAGCTTAATGCGATGGCTCTGGCCGCCGATCTTGTCATATGGATTTGACCAACCTTATTTAGTGTCTTTAGCTTCTTTCGGGAAGGAAACTCCCACGCAGTACACGTTTACAGCCGCAACCGCAAGCCCCGTCATTGCCTCCACGGCGGTGGCGACGGCGTTCTGCACTTCCTTGCCCACAGCGGGGATGGAATAGCCGTATCGGACGGTGATGGCTATGTCCACGGTCACCTGATTCCCTTCAAACAGGAGAGAAACGAGCCGCGGCGCTTTGGCGTTGATGGGCCGCTTGCCGCCGACCATCTTCACGCCTTCCACTTCCGCCGCGGCGACGGCCGCCACGGAGGACACCACAGATTCGGAAATCTTCACCTGTCCCGTTCCGACTTTTTTATTCTTCTCAGACATTCTGCACCATGCCTTTCCGGCGCTAGCCAAAATGATATGCAAATGACAAAGTCCTGCGCAAAACACAGGTTTTAATCTATTATAACACATCATGCCGCAAAAGAAAACACTTCCCTTCCCTATTTTATGAAAGCAAGTCGCGCTTTAACTCGACTTTACGCTTTGTATATGTTACAATGGTTCCGTTACCCATAGCCCAAATACCAAGGAGGACACAGCATACATGTACCGCGAAAACGGATGCGAAATTCTGGATATACAACTGGCCCCTTCCGGCCGGGATAAAATCAACTGGGTGCAAAACAGCATGCCGGTTCTTAACGCTTTAAAAAAGCGGTTTGCCGCCGAAAAGCCTTTGGCCGGGAAAACCGTCACCATCTCCATCCATCTGGAGGCTAAAACCGCCTATTTCGCCACGGTGCTCAGAGAAGCCGGTGCGAAGGTGTATGTCACCGGCTGCAACCCCCTGTCGACCCAGGACGACGTGGCGGCGGCGCTGGTGGCCGACGGCTTTGTCGTCAACGCCGTCCACGGCGCTTCGGCAGAGGATTATACCCGCCATCTTGTGCAGAGCCTTTCCTGCAAGCCGGACCTCATTGTCGACGACGGCGGCGACCTGCTTTCTTTGCTCCACGACACCTGCCCCGAATACGCCGAAAACCTCATCGCAGGCTGCGAGGAAACGACCACGGGCGTTATTCGCATGAAAGCCAGAAGCAAAGCCGGCAAGCTCCGCTTCCCCATGATCGCCGTCAACGACGCCAAGAGCAAGCACCTCTTTGACAACCGGTACGGCACCGGCCAAAGCACCTGGGACGCCATCATGCACACGACCAACCTCATGGTCACAGGCAAAACCGTCGTCGTCGCCGGTTACGGCTACTGCGGCAAGGGCATTGCCAAAAACGCCAAAGGCTTAGGCGCCCAGGTGATTGTTACCGAAGTAGACCCCCACGCGGCCCTGGAAGCCATGATGGACGGCCACCGGGTCATGCCCATGGACGAGGCCGCCCCCTTAGGCGACATGTTCGTAACCGCCACGGGCTGCCGCTCCGTCATCACCGAGCGGCACTTTGCCAAGCTTAAAGACGGCGCCATCCTCTGCAACGCCGGCCACTTCGACGTGGAAGTGGACGTGGCGGCGCTGTCGAAACTCGCTGTGAAAACCTTCCCCGCCAAGCCCAACATCGAAGGCTACGTTCTGCCGACCGGGCAGACCGTGTTTGTGCTGGCCCAGGGGCGGCTGGTAAATCTTGCCGC
>JAKPBM010000393.1 GCA_029778935.1 Bacillota bacterium
GCGCCAAAGAGGCGGGTTACGACGTCATCATCTCCCACCGCTCCGGCGAAACGGAGGATACGTTTATTTCCGACCTGGCCGTGGCCGTGAACGCCGGCTATATCAAAACGGGCGCGCCCTGCCGTTCCGAGCGTACGGCGAAGTACAACCGCCTGCTTGAGCTGAGCAAAGTGGCCAAGTAAGGCAAAACCCAATGTCGAAAACCGGAGAAATTTACCATTTTCACCTTGAAAAGGTTTTCGACATTGGGTATAATGAATCGCATACGTATCGGAGGTGTATGAATGAAAAGTCTTTTGATTCTGGAAACGGCCACCACAGGAACGGCCGGTACGACGACCCAGCAGGGCTTTCCCTGGCAGACGCTCGTTTCTCTGGCTTTGCTTATTGCCGTTTTCTATTTCCTGATTCTCCGCCCCCAGAAAAAGCGCGAGAAGCAGATGGCGCAGCTGCGCAACTCCCTGGAAGTGGGGGATGAGGTTGTCACCATCGGCGGCATCTGCGGCAAGGTCATTAACGTCAAGGAGGACACCGTCACGGTGCTTTCCGGCGAAAGCAAGCTGAGCTTTCTGAAAACTTCCATCGCCACCGTCACAAAGGCCGACGAAAACGTGAAAGAGTAACGGTCATACCGTCCTGCCTGCCCGCATATAGTTATCCCGGGGAGGTGGGACAGGTATGCGCACCAAACAACAGGTATCCAACGGGCCGGGCGTACCCCGGTACATGCTCTTTCTGTTCCTTTGCGGATTGGCGGGAACGGTGCTGGCGTTAATTGTGCTGGCGCTGTTTGCGTTCCTGATTGTCAAAGGCGGCAGTTTTCAAGCGTACTTTAAGCCGGCGATATTTACCGCCATGCTGCTCGGAGGGTTTTTGTCCGGGTTTATGGCGGCGCGGGGGCTTCGGAAAAACGGGTTGGGCACGGGGCTGGCCGCTTCCGTATTCTGCCTGTGCCTTTTGTGGCTTTTGTCCCTTCTGGGCAAAAGCGGTGCGGGGACTGCCTTTATCTTGCCGAACATATTGTGCATGATCGGCGGGCTAGTTGGCGGGATTCTCGGCGTCAACCTGAAACGGTAAGCAAGCTTCCACAAAGTTTACGGCTTGACCAAAACGGCCTTGCCGCCGTTTTGGTCAAGTTTTGTCTTGCCGGCTTTGCGAGGTGAAATGAGTGAAAAACATGGCGTTTCTCGGCACGGGCCGCATGGCCACGGCCATCATCACGGCGCTGCTGGATAAAGGCTATCCGGCCGAAACAATCTGGGCCACCGACTGCGCCGCCACCGAAGGGATGGCGAAGCTTTCCGCCCGGGGGGTACGCACGGGGACGGACAACGCCGAAGCCGTCGCCTGGGCCGATGCGGTATTCCTCTGCGTAAAGCCTCAGCACATGGCGGAGCTGTTGTCCGGCGTCGGCGAAAAGCTTGCGGACAAGCTGGTGGTCAGCATCGCGGCGGGCGTGCCGCTGGCGGTGCTGCACAAGTATATTCCAAACCCCAAAGCCATCGTGCGGGTCATGCCCAACACGCCGCTGCAGGTGGGGAGGGGCGTATCCGCCCTTTCCTTCCGGGAAGGGGCCGACATAAAGGCAGTGGAGCTGGTTAAAAACGTGTTTTCTCTCTGCGGGAACGTGTACATCGTGCCCGAAGAACAGATGGACGCCGTAACCGCCCTGTCCGGTTCGGGACCGGCGTATTTCTACGAAGTCGTCCGCGTGCTGGCCGGGCAGGCCGCTTCCGCCGGCATCGACGCCGAAACGGCTCTGGCCATGGCCACGGGCACCATGGCGGGCGCGGTGGCCATGCTGCAAAAGACCGCCCTTCCGCCGGAAAAGCTCATCGACCAGGTGGTTTCCCCCGGTGGAACGACGCTGGCGGCGCTGCAGGCCTATGAAGCCGAAGGGCTGCAGAAGGCCCATTCGGCCGGGTTCGACGCGGCCAAGCGCCGCTCGGCGGAGCTTTCGGCCCGGTTTACCTAAGGGCCGGACAAGCAAACAAGCATGAAATCCCCCATAGTCGAATATGCTTTCTTTGAGGGGTGGTTTCATGAAGCGCAATCTGGGCAGGCTGCTTTGGGA
>JAKPBM010000436.1 GCA_029778935.1 Bacillota bacterium
TGAAGAAGTTTACGCGCCTGTTGCTTACGTTGCCGCCGCTGTCTACCGTCACTTCGGCAAAGGTGCTGTTCAGTTTGCATCCGGATAGCTTTAACATTTCCTCGTTGATGGCCCAGGTGCGGTTGTTTACGTTCCTGGCGGCTTCGTTTTCAGCGGGGAAGTAGGCCTGCACGGTTTCAAAAATCCGGCTTACGGGAACGCCGCCGATATGGGTAACGCGGTCCTGGGACAGGCTTCCGTCGTCGTTTAGCAGGAAAAGCTCGTCGCCCAAAGCGTAGCAGCGTATATACAGAAAGCGCAGCTGGGCGCTGCTAGTAACGCCGGTATGCCCATCCTGCAAAACGGCCAGGAACTTGCGGGCAAGAAGGACGAATTCCTCTTTCGTCGTATCCTCAGTGACGGAGTTTAAAAACTCCTGTTTGGCGCTTTCGTAGTTATCGGGGATGTCGTGTAAGGGAAAGGCCGGGTGGACGGCTTCCAGCACCGAAACCAGCTCTTTGGCGTCTTTCAGCAATTTCGGTTCCCGGGAACAGCCTGCCAGAACCAGGGCACAGGCAAACAGAATGCCAAACAGCAGCTTATGTTTCTTCACAAACACGTCTCCTTTGCATCGATGTACTTGAGGGAATGGAGCGGCCGTATTTCCCGGCACCGGGGGAAGTTCGCGCAGCCGTAATACCCTTTCCCTGCGTTTGCGCCTTTGGATGATGTCCGCTTTACCATCGGGATGCCGCACTGTCCACGAGTACTCCCGCTCCTTTGCTGTGTTGTTAGCCATTTTTATAATATTATCTTCCGTTTCAACTATTTGTCAAGTGTATCCAAAATGAAATACCGAACGATTTTCGATTCTTACATTTTGCAACAGGGCAAAACAATGAAGATATTTTTTATGTATAGTAGAATACACAAAAATTAACAAGGAGGGTGGTTTACGCAATGGATGCAGTTGCTCAGACCCAGGGTTTAAGCAAGCGGTTTAAAGACGTGCTGGCCGTGGACAACGTAAGCATGGCTATACCCAAAGGGCAAATTTACGGCTTTGTCGGCCAAAACGGCGCAGGGAAAACAACATTTATGCGTTTGCTGCTGGGCCTTTTGGAGCCTACCGCCGGGACCATCGCCCTTTTCGGCGAAACCGGCCATAAAGCCCTGCGAAAAGCAAGAAAACGCGTGTCTTTTCTGCCGACGCACTCCTTTTCCTTTCCCGACTTAACCGTACAAGAGAACATGGAATACTTCCGCTGGCTGGGCGGGGGTTCGGACAAGGCATCCATCGGCAAAGCGCTGGCCCTTCTGGAACTGGAGCCTTACGCCAAACGGCGTGCCAGGGACCTGTCCTCCGGCTTGCGGCAGCGGATGCATATGGCCATCGCCCTGCTAAACGAACCGGAACTGCTTGTGCTGGACGAACCGATGATCCATATCGACCCTATTGAAATCGTCAGCTTCCGGAATCTGCTGAAACGCCTGGCCCAGGAGCGGCAGGTGACAATTTTGATGTCCAGCCACATTCTCTCCGAACTGGGGCAGGTGGCCGACTGCATCGGTTATATCCACAAGGGCCGGCTGATTCGGGAGCTGACCATCCGGAATTGCTGCGGGAAAACGGCTACCGGGAGATTTCGGTGGACGACGCGGAGAAAGCCGTTTCCATTTTGCAGGCCAACGGCGTTACATACCTCTATATCGCCCCGTCGGGCCAGCTGATAATCACTCCTACCGTCGAGGAGCCAAAGCGCCTGCAATGGCGGCCGGGATTATCGCCGTTTTGGCAACGGCGGTGGGGCTGATAGCCTTCAAAAAGAAATACGAGGATTTGAGCTAGAGCAAAGCCGGAGCGGGCGCTCCGGCTTTGTTTTTTATACCCGTTCAGGACAAGTAAGGAAAAACCGTTACAATTTGGCAAATCGAAAAAGAAAAGGCCAAGCTTTCGCTTGGCCTGTCTATCCTGGCAAATGCTTCCTATGAACGGCGAACGCATTTGTTGTGACTCTTTTTCCGGACGTAAAGGGGGGATTTTACAACTTCTTAACGTAAATTTCCTCCAAACCGCCGGGGACGGTCGCTTTTTGAACGAATGTAAAGCCAAAGCGTTCCGCCCCAAACCCTGCCGGGCCGAGAAGGTACGTTTCTGCGTATCCCTGCGACCGGGCGTACCCGCACATGTGGTCAACCAGCAGCCCGCCCAGGCCGCGGCCCCGATACGGCTCCTCGACATACAGCGCGACGATGCAGGGGGTACACGAGGGCTCTATGCGCGGCGATTTTACCAGGGCGCCAAAGCCGACGATTTTGTCCCGGTGAAGCGCGGCAAACAGGGCTTCCCGGCCCGAAAAACCGTTATGGAGGATGACCTGGGCCATCTGCTCTCGGGCTTGCTGGGAGCAGCTGTCCGCATACTCCGAAAACCGCCGCCACAATTTTGTGCCGGTTTCCAGTTTCAGCACGTCCACAATCGGCCCGCCGGCGTTTTCGTTTCCAAGGTAGACGTTTTGCGGCCTGCCCTGGCAAAGGTTTCGAATAGCCCGCCGCAGTTTGACGGGAAACAGTGGAACGGCGTAGAGAGTATCAATTTCCACCCAGTCGGCGCCGATTTGCGTCGTATCCGGCAGGGTTGGAGCGCCGGTTTCGCCGAGGTAGTCGCACAGAAACACCACGTCGATGCGGTGGTATTCCTCGCCCTCCAGGCCTTCGATTACAAACGCGATGTCGCGCACCGCCACGCGGACGCCGATTTCTTCGGCCACTTCCCGTTCCACGGTGGCGGGGAGCAGTTCATCCAGCTCCTGGCCACCGCCGGGCAGGCAGTAGTACAGGCCGTTGGGGCCTTCCTTTTTCTCCAGCAGGATTTTGCCGTCGCGGGTAATCAGCGCTTTGGCGGAGGTTCTGATATACCGTTTGCTCATACAATCCCTCGAAATTCAGTATGGGACATGAGTATACCACATTGCCGCGGCGATTTCCACGGGCGGAAGGGATGTTTTCCAAACTTTGCTGCCTTGCTGGCCGGGCGCAGACCGGCCGCGCAAAGCGGCGCACACGGCGGGGCGGGCAGGGCAAAACGGGCGGGCTGTTTGGCGTGTTCGGGGAAAGGAGGGCGAAAAGGACAGACCGCCCGATGGGCAGGGGAGGCCTGCCGGGCGCGGCTTGTGCGGCGGGAGGAAGATAAACAGGCCGCCGATTCTGCCGGCCGTGGACGGCGGGGAACATATTCCGATGAATTGCCGCCGGAAGAACCGCCCGTTTCGGCCGGAAGCCGCTAAAAAGCCGCCCCAAGGGGCGGCGGGGCGCTATTTTGCTTTCGTCGCGGCGTATTTGACGGAATCGCCGGCCGTGTTGTAGGTAAACTCAACCTCAAACTTCTCCCAACTCTCCGGGATTTCAAACCCGACCACGCCTTCCGTTTTCTCCCCCGGCGGAAAGCGCCCGTCCAGCTGTTTTACATCGGAAGCAAGCAGGGCCGCCACGCTGACGGGCACAATCTGGCCGTCCGCATACCCCTGAAAGGAGAACAGGGAGTTGATGAAAATATCCTGGCCGGAGGTGTTTTCGATTTCAAACGTGCAGAGCACGAACACGTTCCCCGCGGCGGGGGCGGCCGTGTCGTTTCCGTTGTTTTCCGTTATATCGGCAAGCCGAATGCGCATGTTCTCCAGAATGATACCGTCGCCGACGTTGAAGGCTCTGACAACAGGGATTTCCGTCGTGGTGGCGGGGGGTTCGGTGGTTGTGACAGCCGTGGTGGTTTCAAGCGGCGGGGTGTTTTGCGCCTTGCAGCCGGCAAAAAGGAGCAGCAGGGCGGCCAAAAGGGCCCAGACGGGAACGACTTTGTGTATCCGTGCGCGCGTTGCCATAAAAAACCCCTCCTCATAAATCCTAACGTACATTATACAATATTTTTCCAAAGGCGGGAACGGCAAAATATCTATACTTCCGGGAATTGGCCGTACGATGGGCAAAAAAAGCAACGGATTTCATAACATCCGCCAAGTTTTGCGCGCCAATTTCTGCAGTTTCTTCCCTTGTTTTTTCCTCCCTTAAGGCATACAATAAACGGCGGCCGTGTGCTGCGGCACAAATTCACACAGGAGAAAAGGCATGAGCGGTTACAAGTACGAACTGCATACGCACACAAGGGAAGTCAGCCGATGCGGGGCGATTTCGGCGGTGGACCTTGTGCGTTTTTACAAGAAGATGGGTTTTTCCGGCCTCTGCATTACCGACCACTTCTTTAACGGCAACACGGTTGTGCCCCACAACCTGAGCTGGGAAGAGCGGGTAAACCTTTTCTGCGTCGGCTACGAAACCGCGCGGGAAGAAGGCAAAAAAGTGGGCATCGACGTGTTTTTCGGCTGGGAATACTCCTACCACGGCACCGATTTTCTCACCTACGGGCTGGACAAAGAGTGGCTGCTTGGGCATCCCGAAGTGCTGGATTTGCGGGTGAGCGAGTATCTGGACCTGGTTCGAAGCGAAGGCGGGTTTGTTGTCCACGCCCACCCCTTCCGGGAGTCGGGGTATATTGAGATGATCCGGCTGATTCCCCGCAAGGTCGACGGCGTGGAAGTCGTCAACGCCAGCCGGTATGACTTTGAAAACGAGAGGGCGAAGGAGTATGCCCAAGTGTACGGCTTGCTGGAAGTGGCCGGCTCGGACAACCACCGCGGCTATCAGGAGCGTCTGGGCGGCGTTTGCCTGGAAAAGCCGGTTCAGAGCCTGCAGGAACTGATCGACGCTATCCGGGACAAAAGAGCGGAAGTGTTCGTGGAGTACTTGCCGAAAGCGGAATAGGCAGGGCTAGGCGGGGCATGCTCCTTGCATGCTGGTTGAGCGGTGATACGGGATGCCCCGCCGTGTCCTTATTCCAAACTGCAACGTGCAATAGATAAACAATAGAATGCAAAAGCCTGCCCATACATGGGCAGGCTTTATGTTTTCTAGTCGACTCCGTGGGGTACATTGGAGTGGGGGTTCTAATGGCACGAAAATTGGGGCCAGAAAAGGCAACGGTGCGTGGGCAGGAGGTTAAGCAGGCTTGTGGATAACCGCAGGCTATCTGCGTGCTTATTTGCCGCGCTGCAGCAAGCCGAACACGTACTGATAAGGGCGGAACGGCAGCCATTTGTCTACTTCCTGGGCTTGCGAGAGCAACTGTTTCCAGGGTATGGGAGAGCATATTTAAGTAAAGAAAAATCACTTTCAACAAAGTAAACTGCTAATGCAGCGTCCGATTTACGTCCGCCCACTGGCAAGGGCCGAACGCACGATGCCGCCATAAACACCGTCTATAGCACTGCCGAATCAGCTTTATACGTTTACGCCTCCGACCATGGCCAAGAACTCTTCCCCGGTGATAATCTGGATATTCTTCCCTCGGCGGTTCAGCTCTTTTGCGCGGCGCGTTTTGGTGGATTCCCGGCCGTCGGCGTTCACCAGAAAGTCCGTTTTCATCGTCACGCTGTCGGTGACAAACCCGCCGGCGGCAAAAACCTGCTCGTAGGCTTCCTCCCGCGTCAAGCTCGCAAACTGCCCCGTAAAGACAAAGTACTTGCCTTTCAGCGCGGGATTTTCCCGGCATACGGCCGTCCGCGCCGCCACGTCTTTAGCCCGCACGGACGGGTACGGGTTCCGGCGGGACGCGGCGTCAAGCTTATGCTCGGCCGGCTCGCCCCGTAAGGCTTTCCACAGAATCTCCGCGCAGCCGCGGCAGTCGTCCTCCGCCCGGTGCTGCAGCCTGGGGCGGTAGCCGATGGCGGCCAGAACGGTCTGCAGCCGGTGATTGGGCAGATGGGGCCAGACCTGCCGGGCCACGGCCATAGTGTCCACGTAGGCAAAAGCGGGGGAGAAGCCGTGCCGCCGGGCGATATGCTCGATAAACCGCAGGTCGAAGGTGACGTTGTGGCCGACGATGACGTCGTTTCCCAGAAAGTCCATGAGCGGGCCGATGACATCGCCTATGACCGGGGCGTTTTGCACCATGGCGTCGGAAATGTGGTGGATGCAGAAGGCGGCGTAGGGGATAGGCCGCTGGGGGTTGACCAGCGTCGCAAACCGGCCGGCTTCCTCGCCCTGCACAAAGCGGACGGCGGCCACTTCCACGACGGCGTCGCCGTACGGGTCCAGCCCGGTGGTTTCGATGTCCAGCGCCACAAAGCGGTGCCGGGCGATATGAGCCCAATCGGCGTCTTTGCGGGTAAGTTTGGGCTGTTTGGAAACGGGAATATGTATCATGGGACGGGATTCCTCTTTCCTGGGAAGTTTTGCCGAAGGCTTTGCTGGCGCGGCGCTTTGCTTTGCAGGCCCTATGGGCGGTTTTCCAAGGGAAGCAATCGCCTTCAGCAACCAGTAGAGCAGAAGAAACGGCAAAAGCAGAAGAATTACCGCCGGGTTGGCTTCCTTCCTGTTCATGCAAACCACCCTTTTTGCGTGTATCCAGGTTTCCGCGGATTTGCCGAAAGGGGGGCGGGGGCTTATTGCGGCCCGCCCCGTACTACTATTCTACAATATTTATAAAACCAAAACAAGCGGGGCGAAAATTTGGCAGAAAAATGGGCATAATCATGGAAAGACGCCGATTGACAATTATCGGGTATAATGCTATACTGATACAAATATATTTAAAGACGATGATGGAGACGTGGGGCTGACACTCCTTTCAGAGAGGGGCGCAGACTGGTGCAAGCGGCCTAAGGCAAGGTTATCCCCGAACCCCTCCGGAGTTCCGCACCGAAGCGGCGGTGTTGCCGCCGTGGGTAGGCTGCGGCGCGGGCATGCGTTATATGCGAAAATGAAGTATAAACAAGGGTGGAACCGCAGGACAGCCTGCCCCTTTTAGGGGAGTTGGGCTGTCCTTTCTGTTTTAACCTGATTGGGAGGAGATCATATGGAACACGAACTTGCCACCATTCGCCATACAGCATCGCACATCATGGCCCAGGCGGTCACCCGCCTGTTCCCGGGCGTGAAACTGGCCATCGGCCCGGCCATTGACAACGGCTTTTACTACGATTTCGACTACGACAAGCCCATCACCCAGGACGACCTGGCCGCCATCGAAGCGGAGATGAAGAAGATCATCAAGGAAAACCTGCCCATCAAGCGTTTCGAGGTGTCCCGGGAGGAAGCCAAAGAGCTGATGAAAGACCAGCCCTACAAGCTGGAGCTGATCGACGACATCCCCGAAGGCGACGTCATCAGCTTCTACCAGCAGGGCGAGTTTGTCGACCTTTGCGCCGGTCCCCACCTGCGCTACACAAGCCAGCTCAAAGCTTATAAGCTCATCAACGTCACGGGTGCCTATTGGCGGGGCAGCGAGAAGAACAAGATGCTCCAGCGCATCTACGGCACGGCCTTTGAGAGCAAGGAAAGCTTAGCTTCCTATCTGGAAGCGGTGGAAGAGGCCAAAAAGCGCGACCATCGCCGGCTGGGCAAGGAGCTGGATTTGTTCATGATTGCCGACGAAGGCCCCGGCTTCCCCTTCTTCCTGCCCAAGGGCATGGTGCTAAGGAACATGCTGGAAGCCTTCTGGCGGCAGGAGCACGCCAAGGACGGCTACGAGGAAATCCGCACGCCGATTATCTTAAACGAAGACCTCTGGCACCAGAGCGGCCACTGGGACCACTACAAAAACAACATGTACTTTACGTCCATCGATGAGGGCAACTACGCCATCAAGCCCATGAACTGCCCCGGCGGCATTCTGGCCTTTAAGCGCCGCATGTGGTCGTACCGCGACCTGCCCATCCGCATGGCGGAAATGGGTCTGGTGCACCGGCACGAGCTGTCGGGTACGCTGCACGGGCTGATGCGCGTCCGCTGCTTCACCCAGGACGACGCCCACATCTTCATGCTGCCCGAGCAGATTCACGACGAGGTGCTGGGGGTCATCCGCCTCATCGACCGCATCTACAAGGTCTTCGGCTTTAACTACAAGGTCGAGCTTTCCACACGGCCGGAAAGCTTCATGGGCACAATCGAGCAGTGGGACGTGGCCACGGAAGCTTTGCGCAGCGCGCTGGAAAGCTACGGCTGCGACTACAAGGTCAACGAGGGCGACGGCGCCTTCTACGGCCCGAAGATCGACTTCCACCTGGTCGACTCCATCGGCAGAAGCTGGCAGTGCGGCACATTGCAGCTGGACTTCCAGATGCCCGAGCGGTTTGAGCTGGAATACGTGGGCGCCGACGGCGAGCGCCACCGCCCCGTCATGATCCACCGGGCCATCTACGGAAGCATGGAGCGCTTCATCGGCATCCTCATCGAGCACTACGCCGGCGCGTTCCCGCTTTGGCTCGCTCCCGAACAGATCCGCGTTCTGCCCATTACCGACCGCTGCCACGAGTATGCCCAGAAGGTGCTGGAGCAGCTGAAAAAGAAGGGCCTGAGAGCGGAAATCGACACGAGAAACGAAAAAATCGGCTACAAGATCCGCGAAGCCCAGGTGCAGAAGCTGCCGTACATGCTTCTCATCGGCGACAAGGAAGTGGAAGCCGGCACGGTTGCCGTGCGCGAACGCTCCAAGGGCGATTTAGGCTCTATGTCGCTGGATGAATTTTTGGCCAGCATCGAAAAAGACGCCAAACTGCCCCTTTCGGACGAGTAAAGAAGGGAAACCTTTTGCAAAACGGGCGCGCAGAAAAGCCCTATCCCAAACGGGAAATATGGGCTTCTCTGTGCGCCCGTATACTGACAAAAGGCGAAAACCGGGGGTTCTCCCTTGTTTTTGCAATTTTTCCAACAGGAACTTATTTTTAAAATATGTAGCAAGTTATGTTAAAAAAATATTAATTCTATTTACATTTTATCATTTTTACTTCACAATATATTGCGAAAAAAGGCAAAAACCCTGCGATTTTGGCATTCTGCCTAATTTTTTGAATTATCATTTGGTGAAAAAACCGTATACTAATCCGCTTAAATATGTTATATTTTATAGCGAGGAAACACATTAACGAAGTAGTGGAGGGTTTTCTTATATGGCTGGTGTAAAATTGCAGGGTATTTATAAAAAGTATCCTGGCGGCGTTGTCGCGGTTTCCGACTTTAACCTCGACATCAAGGATAAGGAATTTATCATTCTCGTAGGCCCGTCGGGCTGCGGCAAAACGACGACCCTGCGTATGATTGCGGGTCTGGAAGAGATCACCGAAGGCGAACTGTTCATCGACGGCAAGCTCGTCAACGACGTGCCCCCGAAGGATCGCGACATCGCCATGGTGTTCCAGAACTACGCTCTGTACCCGCACATGTCCGTTTTCGACAACATGGCGTTCGGTCTGCGTCTGCGCAAGACTCCCAAGGAGGAGATTAAGCGCCGCGTAGAAGAAGCCGCTAAGATTCTCGATATTTCCCACCTGCTCGACAGAAAGCCGAAGGCTCTCTCGGGCGGTCAGCGTCAGCGCGTTGCGTTGGGCCGCGCCATCGTCCGTAACCCCAAGGTCTTCCTTCTGGACGAACCGCTTTCCAACCTGGACGCCAAACTCCGTGCCCAGATGAGAACGGAGCTTGCCAAACTGCATCAGAGACTGCAGACCACGTTCATCTACGTTACCCACGACCAGATCGAGGCTATGACGATGGGTACGCGCATCGTCGTTATGAAAGACGGCGTTATCCAGCAGGTCGCTTCCCCGACGGTGCTGTACGAAAACCCGGTCAACCTGTTCGTCGCCACGTTCATCGGTTCTCCGCAGATGAACATTCTGGACGCTGTTGTTATCGACGACGGCACCAGCACCTGGCTCAAGTTCGGCGAGAACAAGATTAAGCTGCCCAACTCCAAGGGCCGCAACCCCGAAGTTCTGGCCTACAACGGCAAGGAAGTCATCATGGGCATCCGTCCCGAGTGCATCCACGACGAGGACATGTACCTGTCCCAGTATCCCGACTCCATCGTTCCGGTGGAAGTGGAAGTTGTCGAGCGCCTCGGTTCCGTTACTTACCTGTACGTCAAGAACGGCGAGAACAGCGTTACGGCCAGCGTTTCGCCCAGATCCACGGCCAAACCTGGCGACAAGATCAAGCTGGCTTTCGATACCAACCGCATCCACCTGTTCGACAAGGATACGGAAAAGGTTATCGCCGGCGAGAACCCGCTTCTCCTGAAGTAAACTTGTACTTACCCCAACCCCGGGGATATAGCCCCGGGGTATTTGTATTGCGGAGGAGAGGGCAGGCGACGCGGTTTTCAAAGCGCGCAGGTTTTGCATGTTGCGGGTTTGCGCGTAAGTGCTTTGCGGCTGGGAAAGCGATGAAGGGGCGCGCGTGGGCCGTTAAAACGAACGGCGCGGCTGGCTGCGGGTGCTGCTGGCCGGGGGATGTTGCTTAGCGGGCTGAAAAGTAGATGAGAATCACGTTTTCGAACGGTCTGTGCAAGGGGAAACGGCTCTGCGGACGGCCGGTAGAAGTTTTGGGGAACAGCTCTCCAGCGGCCGGTTAGATGTACCTCGGGGATGATTTTGAGGGGGCGGGCGGCCGGATGTTCCGCAGGAAGGCAATACCGGTGGCCCCAAAAAGGCGGGGTTCCGGGGGCAAAAAGGATACTGCATTATGCGGTGCTTCATTGTGGCAGATTTCCGTTTTGCTCGTGGTGCAGGACTTTGGTAGATTATGCGCACCGGGCCAGTGTGCCTTTGGGCGATGGGCTACGGGTGCGGTTTTTGTGAACTGGCTGACCATACGCACGCAATACGAAACAAAGCGGGCGGCC
>JAKPBM010000438.1 GCA_029778935.1 Bacillota bacterium
ATTCGGCCACGTGGTGCATCTGCCAGGTGCGAATCTGCACTTCAAAGGGGATGCCTTCCCGGCCGATGACCGTGCTGTGGAGCGACTGGTACATGTTGGGCTTGGGCGTGCTGATATAGTCTTTAAACCGGCCCGGGATGGGCTTGTACATGTCGTGAATTAAACCCAGCACGTTGTAGCAGTCGTCTTTTGTGTCCACGATGACGCGGATGGCGTACAGGTCGTAGACTTCGTCGAAGGTTTTATTTTGCATAAACATCTTGCGGTAGATGCTGTAAATGTGCTTGACGCGGCCTTCGATGTAGACGTCCTTCAGCCCCGCTTCGGCAAACCGCTCCCGCATGCGCGTTTTAATCTGGCTGATGATCACGTCCCGCACGTGGGCGGTTTTTTCCAGCTCGGCACAGATTTCGGCGTAGCCGTAGGGGTCCAGGTATTGCAAGGACAGGTCTTCCAGCTCGTTTTTGAGCCTGGTGACGCCCAAACGGTGGGCAATCGGGCTGTAGACGTCCATGGTTTCCAGTGCGATTTCCCGCCGCTTTTCCGGCGGCTTGGCCGAAAGGGTGCGCACGTTGTGCAGCCGGTCGGCCAGCTTAATGACGATCACGCGGATGTCTTTCGCCATGGCGATAAACATCTTGCGCAGATTTTCCATTTCCTGCTCGGCCTTGCTGGAATAGGGGATGCGGGCCAGCTTGGTAAGCCCTTCCACCAGCGCGGCCACGTTTTCGCCGAACTGCTCGGCGATGGTTTCTTTGGTAACGTCCGTGTCCTCCAATGTGTCGTGCAGCAAAGCGGCGATAATCGACTCGGCGTCCATTTCCAGCTCCGCCACAATCTGCGCCACCGCCAGCGGGTGGCTTACGTACGGTTCGCCGCTTTCGCGCTTCTGCCCTTCGTGGGCCCTGGCGGCCAGGGCATACGCCGCTTCAATGCGGGGAACCTCCTCCTCCCGGCCGGACTGCCGGTATGTCTCGATCAGCTTCATGACTTGCTGTTCCATCCATATGCCCTCCTTTCGCAAACTCTTCACGCGGAACTCCGCTGCGCCGCCAGGCGGAGCATCAGCCCGGTGTTTTCCAGATTTACTTTTTCCGAACCGGAATGGCAAAATGCAAAAACGTACTCCTCGTTAAAATCCAAAACCGGCTCCTGCATCGCCAGCAGCCCCGCCTCGGAAAACACGTGCAGGGCAAGAAGAACGGATAGTTCGTCTATGGCAGCGTTTTCCTCCCGCGCATGACAGTATATTATCGCGGGGGTGGTTTTGACTTTCTTTCCCTGGGCCAGCTTTGTAAGCGCCCGCCAGACGGCGGCAAAGGCGGAACGGTCCGGCGCCGCCGCCAACACCTCCTGCCCCGAAAGCAGCTGCCGCAGGGTTTCCTCCGCCTGCCGCTCCCGCTCTCTTTGGGTTTGAGCAGGGCGCAGGTCCTGCACGGTGAGCTGGACGCTGTCCTGGCCCTTGTAGCTGTTGATTTCGGCACAAAAGGCCACGTCCACCAAGTCCCCCGGGCGGAACCGCAGCCCGTCGGCCCGCAGCTTAAAGCACAGGGCCTGGAAAACCAGCCCTTCCGCTTCCAAAAGCAGCTTCACGTACTTCCCGCCGGAAAGGGGAATCACCTGCCGCAGCCTGGCGTCCGTAAGGGCCAGCACCGGCTGGGGATTGCCCGGGCCGAAGGGGGCCAGCTTTTCCAGCGAGCGGACGTTTTCCTCCGTAATCAGCCGGGCGGAAACAACACAGTCGATTTCCAGCTCCGGCTCGATGGGGGCAGGCAGTTCTTCCTTCACAAGGGATAAAAACGCCTTTTTAAACCGGGGGAAGTTTTCCGCCGGGAGGGTCAGACCCGCCGCCATCTCGTGGCCGCCGCACTGGCCCAGCCCTTCGCAGGCGCGGCACAGTGCGCTAAACAGGTCAAACCCCGGCACGCCCCGGGCGGAGCCTTTGACAAACTCCCCTTCCCGGGCGGCCAGCACCGTGGGCATGCCGTACCGTTCCGCCAGCTTGGCAGCGACGATTCCCACCGTGCCCGGGTGCCATCCTTCGCCGTACAGGACGATGGCCTTGTGCTCGGCGATTTCGTCCCACTCGGCTTCTATCAGCGCCTGGGCGGAAGCAAGCAGTTCCGTTTCCGCCTCCCGGCGCATGTCGTTGAGTCTGCAAAGCAGTTTCGCCTGTTCCGCCGCCTCTTCCTCGGTTTCCGCCAAAAAAAGCGAAAGCGCCTCGTCGGCGGAAGCCATGCGCCCGGCGGCGTTAATCCGCGGCGCCAAGGTAAAGCTCACGGCAATAGGCGTCAGGGTTTTGGAAAGAGACGCCTCTTTTGCCAAAGCGCAAAGGCCTTTATTTTCCGTATCGCACAAGAGGGCCATGCCCTCGGCCACAATCCGGCGGTTTTCCCCGGTGAGAGGCATCACGTCCGCCAGTGTGCCCAGCGCCACCACGTCGCCGTAGCGGGCAAGGATTTCCTCATCGTTTCCTTCCAGCGCTCT
>JAKPBM010000454.1 GCA_029778935.1 Bacillota bacterium
GCTGCTACGGCAATTTTAACATACTCATAGAAAAAATCAAGAGGGATTCGGAGCAGTTTGATGGAAAACAGGCGGTTTTCCCGGATAGAAATTGCAAAGTTGGGAACGGATGGGTGTCAGATTATGACTGAGGGGGAAATATGAGTCAGAGCTGGAGCAGTATCAGGAAAAAGCTGGAAGAGGAGTTCCTTTGCGAAGCCCTGCGGGGCAGGGTGCAGTACTTTTTCACCATCTACCACGGCGCGCCGGATGAAGCGGGCCGGTTTGCCGTACGCGTGGACGGGGAGGAGGTCTGGCGGGCGCATTCGTTTCACGAAGGGGAGTATGTCCGCATCGCACGGGAAATCAAGAAAACTCAGAATATTCCCCGCCGCCAATGGGATGGAAAGCATATGCTTTACGATGAGGAAAACCGGCGGGCGGAAGATGCCGCCGTTCAGGCGGCAAATGAAATGGGCATTGCTTCCGCATGGGATGTGCTGAGAGCGGTCGAGAAGTACCTGACTATGCATATCGGAGAGGCCCTGTCCTCGGAAAACCCGATGATCCGCATGCTGGCGGTTTTAGACCGGCGCGCAAAGAAGCGTACGCTTCGGAAGGTCCGGCAGCAGTTTGAGAACGGCCCGTTATGGCTTCTGAAGTTTTATATGCTGCGCATGCAGGCGGAAGAACAGTCCGCCAGGGAAAGCAATGCGGGACAGGGCTGCCCATAGCACGGGATTCTCAAAGGTAAGCCCGCTACAGCGTTCTAAGGGCAAAACAGCCGGCTTCCGGGTTTTCCAAGAGGCGCGATGTAGAATGCACAGGCGGAATATGCGCCGGGCAGAAAAAAAGGCACCGATTCAACATCGGTGCCTTTTCTGGCGGAGAGAGAGGGATTCGAACCCTCGATCCGCTTTTGACGGATACACGATTTCCAGTCGTGCGCCTTCGACCAACTCGGCCATCTCTCCAAGGTGTTAAATTGCATCACATCGGTTAGTATACCAAAAAATCCGACGCTTGTCAATCTTTTTCTTCTCCGGCGGACAAGAAAAAAGAGCGGGCGGCAACAGCGCATGGACTGTGAGCGGGGAGGGAGCCTGCGCTGCCTGTGGTTGTGCGGGAAACAGGCGGCAAATCAAGCGCTGTCAGCGAGAGTTCCGGCGGAAAGCGGATGCAAGACCTTCTTAAAAGGAGAAGTGCATATGATTTGGCAGTAGCCCGTAAACCTGCCGGCTCGCCCCGTCCTTCCGCATCCATTGCCCATACGGAAAATGCAACACCCGGCCAACAGCCGGGTGTTATGTTTTCACGCGCAAAGGGATAACGGGGTCGGCGGCGGAACGAATTTTGGCGGCGAAGGGCTCCCCTTTGGCGATGTCCTCGTCGGTGACAAAGTGCACGTCCAGCAGGCGGTCGGCGTCGTGCCCAGTCTGCAGAAAATTAATTTTGGCCAGCGCGCGGCTCCACCCGTCCAGCCACTGGCGCAGAGGCGCCAAATCGGTGTTGGATTCCACGTGGACGATCAGGTCGATGTCGCTGGCGGCGCCGGTTTCGCCGGTGGCCGTGCTGCCGAACAGGTAAATGCCTTTGACGCCGAAGTGTTCCATGTCCAAAGCGGCGGCAAGCTGGCCTGCCATGTAGTGGCGCCAGCGCCAGTGCTCCCGCTCGCCGTCCAGTTTCCAGCCGGCCGGAGCGGGGCTTTGCCCGGCGCCGGCCAGTTCCAAGGGGAAGAAGCCGGCGGCTTCCTTTTGGGCAAAGCCGGGCGGCGCGTCGGCTTTGCCGGCGGGGCCGCCCTTGTGCTGACCAGGCGGGCAGACGCCCAGTTTTTCCGCAAGGCCCGGCAGCATGTCGGGGGCCACCTGCTGCATCAGGTTTACCAGCAGGCCGATATTCCGCTGCCGGCTTTGGGCGATTTGGGAAAGACGCCGGGCGACAAAGTCGATAAGCCGGCTTTCGTGGGGCAGCAGCGGACAGGGGCCGCTGAGCAGTTCCGTTTGGTAATACGCCGCCACTTCGCCCGCCGTTTCCTGCTCGGCCCGGATGGGCGCCCGGTACAGAAGGGAGGCGCAAGCAAACCCCGGGGTTTCGAAAACGCCGTTCCACAGGGTGATGCGCACGCGGCAGGCTTCCGGACAGGAAAACCCCGACGGAAGGATTTCCGTCAGTCTGACCATTTTGTCCGGCAAGGCAAGGGCAGGGTTTTGCAGCACCCTGTCCACGGCGCAAAGGCACTCTTCCGGCATACGTTTAGCCGAAAAATTCCGGTTGTGCGGTTGCATGGCGGCCTCCTTTCCAAAGCAAAATGGGGGATACGTTTAGTATCCCCCATTGGAACGGTTACCATATTCGGATTTTACGGATGCAATCGCCGTCTACAGCCTGGAAACTCCCGCGAAGGCGGCTTAGCCGCGGCGCGCCCGTGAGGAACTTGAGTGCGCGGGAGCCTTCCATTTAAAGTATACATAACTTCGGCAAAAATGCAACCGGATAATTGAGATTTTAAGAAAGATTTCGAAAGCAAAGCGACGGGAAAACTGCAAAACCGCCCGGAATAAGACGCTTTGGCGGCAGAATCAGGCGGCGGTCGGCGGCCGGATGTGCCGGCCGGGGGGAAAAAGGGCGGCGGCGAAGAAAGCGGAAGGCGCGGCAGGCGCTAAGCGTTGGCAGAAGCGAAACAACCACCCCAGTCACGTGCCGGATGCCTTGTGACAGCCGCTGGCGGGCTTTCGGCACGGAAATAGGCTCCTTAAGCTTTCCATTCAAGGAAAGCAAAGGTGCTTCGACGGGGGCGGAATGCGCGTTCCGGAGAGCACGCGGGAACCGCGCTGGCAGGCGGGGAGTCCTCGCGTACGGGAAAAGCTCCGGCACAATGTGAGGGAAGCTTGAACGGATGTATGCGCAGGCAGGAAGCCGATAGTCCTTTCCAGGATTTTGGTCAATATCGATGCCGGAACAGGTTCATCGTGTCCTGCGGGAAGGGCGGGAGCTTTGAATGCCCCTTTATGGCGGAGTTGCGACGGGTACGGGACGCCTCAGCGCGTTATATGGAAAACGCACGAAAAAGGCAAACCTTCCCGCACAAACCCTGTTGCCGATTAGCCGGATATCGTTTGCCCGCCCTCATTCGTATACGCCAGCCCGGCAGCCAGCACCGCCGTCATTCCGTCTTAGCGCGGTAGGGCATGCCCATGTAGGCGTCGCCGGCTTCCAGTTCGGCAAGCATCTGGGCCAGGCGCTTTTGGCGGGTTTCCTCCCGTTTGGCCTGGGTAATCCAGCGGAGGTAGTCGTTTTGCTGGTAGGGGGGCCGGACGTTGTAGCGCTCCCAAAGGTTTGCTTTGGTCAGAGCGTCGGCCACAAAGTCCGGCATGGGGCAGCGCTCTCTCGGCGCAGGCTTTTGGAATATGCTTTCGCCCTTTGCCGCCTGTTCCAGCCGGAAGCGGACGATGTCGGCAATAAGCTCGTGGTCGATGGGCTTATCGAACGGGAACTGGATGCAGCCTTTGCTCGTTTTGTACCCTTTTAGCCGGTGGGCAAAAGCAGCGACGGCCTCGCTGCCCGGGTACAGGCTGATGTGCCTTTGAAATGCGGCGAAGTGGATTAAGTTTTCGCCCTGCCAGAAAGTGGGCATTTGCCAGGAGATTCGTTCCGTTGCGTCCGGCGCGGCCGCCCGGATGGTCTGCCGCACAGACTGCAGCAGCGGGCGCACTTCTTCCGGCTGCTCGGCGATGTATTCGTCGATGGTGTCGATGGGGCGGCAGAAGTGGCTCTGGTTTTCGTTTAGAAACCGGCGATGGCAGTTGGGGCATTGCCACATGGGAACCCCTCCTTTCACTGTTTGCGATGGGTTGGTGTGCCCTGCATTTGGGGGCAGGCTCAGGCGCTGGCTACGACGATTAAGCGGCGGCTGGTCTGGTCATAGGGGCTTCTGCCGTAATCGCCGTAGAACCGGATGTCCGTAAACCCCGCCAAAGAGAGCAGCCGACGGTAGTCTTTGTCCAGCAGGATCCGGTAGGTAATGTCGTACTGGTTGCTTTCCAGGCGCTTTGCGCTGTGGAACAGATCTAATACATGGATGGTTTGGAAGTACCCGTCGTGCTCCTTTATGAAAACCCGCGAAAAGTCCGGCCGGTTGACGACCACCTCGATGGACGGCAGCGTCAGCGTGTAATGGGTGGTGCCCTGGGTCAGGACGAGCAGGCCGCTTTTATTGAGCCGGTTTTTCATAGAGGACAGGGCGGCAAGCAGGTCCTCGTCGCTGTGCAGATGGGGCAGGGAGTTTGTCAGGCAGACGACGGCGTCGAAGCGGATGTCGAAGGCCTGCTCCAAATACCGAAAGTCGCACCGGCGCAAAGGGACGTCGCAGCCGCGCGCCCGAAGGTTTCTCCGGGCCACTTCCAGCATGGATGGCGAATAATCCGACCCCCAGACGGCAAACCCGCATTGGGCAAGCATGTAAAGATGCTGGCCCGTGCCGCAGGCGCAATCTAAAACGGTTTTGACGCCGTGTTCGGAAAAAAGCGTTTGGAAAAACGTCTTTTCGTCGCCCAGATACGATTCTATCGGCCCGAACTCGTCGTAGTCGTAGGCGAATTTTTCGTATAGGTCTTGCACGAGTTTGCCCTCCCAGCGGTTTTATATGAATTGCTGCCGTTTGCAAAGGCGCAAACGGCAGCAAGGGGTTGGGTTCAGATGGTTACAACTGCTTTACACTTCGTTGGCCACGGCGAAGCCTTCGGACGTGGCATCCAGCACGCGGCGGGGGGCCTTGGCGTCGCCCACCACGTAGACTTCGGGGTAGACGGCCTTCAGCTTTTCCGCCAGCGCCGTGTTGGCCTGGTAACCGACGGCTACGACGACGCTGTCCACGTTGATGGTGCCGTTGTCTAAAATGACCTTGCCCTTTTCCACGGCGGTGACCTTGGAGTTTAGATGGCTGATGACGCCTTTCTTTGTCAGGAAGGACAGGTTATGGCCCACGTAGGTGGCGCCGTAGTCCTTGCCGATGGCTTCCTGCATCTCGACGATGTGGACGTCCTTGTCCTGGGTGCAGAGGTGTTTGGCCGTTTCCGCGCCCACCAGGCCGCCGCCGATGACGCAGACGGATTTGCCCACATGCTCTTTGCCCGTGAGCACGTCTTCGGCCATGACCACATGGGCGCCGGGGGCGACGGTGAAGTTGGGCTTTGCCTGGGTAGCGCCGACGGCGACGATAATCACGTCGGGGTTGTAGGGCTTTAAGTCTTCCGCCGACTTCACTTCGCACAGCTCGAACTTGATGCCAAGCTGCACCATCTGGTTGTAGAGGTAGTCGCGGAACTTGAGGAAGGTGTCCTTTTCCGGCGGGATGGCCAGCAGTTCCAGCTTGCCGCCGATTCTCGGCACCTTGTCCAGCACGAGCACGTCGTGGCCGCGCAGCTTGCAGATGCGGGCGGCTTCCAAGCCGGCCGGGCCGGCGCCGACGATGACGACCTTCTTGGGCTTTGTGGCCGGGCGGACGTTCCGGGTCAGCTCATACCCGGCTCTGGGGTTGACCAGACACTTGGCGCCTTCGCCGACGAACACCTTGTCGATGCAGCCCTGGTTGCAGGCGATGCAGTAGCGGATGGAGGCGTAGTCCCTGGCTTCGATTTTCTTCACCAGCTCCTCGTCGGCAATCAGGCCGCGGCCGATGGCCACCATGTCGGCCTTGCCGCTTTCCACGATGTCCTCGATAAGCTCGGCGCTGTTCAGACGGCCGGCGACGATGACCGGAACCGTCAGCAGCTTCTTCATCTCCTCGGCGTATTTTACGAGGAAGCCCTGGGGAACGAACATGGGCTGGATGACGTATTCGACGCTGTCATAGCTGGCGGCAGACAGGCTGACGGCGGCGG
>JAKPBM010000012.1 GCA_029778935.1 Bacillota bacterium
GGAAAAAAGCGCCATGTGCAGGGCTTCTTCCGTATGTATCCCCCGGGCGTGCAGCACCGCCGCCAGCAGCGGCGTGACCCAAGGGTGTTTTGAAAGGGCGCTTTCCGCCGGCAAATCCGCGGAACGCACCCGCCATTGCTTCCAAGCCATCGGTTTCTCCCAAAAAGAATCTTTTTGCCTTCTATTATAACAATAAAACCCGCTGTTGACAAGAAAGGCCCGCCTAAGCAGCCTTGGCGGGCCTTTTCCGTTTAATATCCTCTGTAGCGGCGATTCTGCATCCTGGCTCTCGCTTTTCTGCGTTTTGCCCGGCGGTACTGCTTGTATAAGTACAGAAAAGCGATAAACAGGATAATCAGAACGATGATGATGGCGACGATAATGCCGATAATTTTCAAAAACGTCAGCAAAAATTTCCCGATTTTCGAGCCCGAGCCGCCGGTTCTCGGGGCTTCGGTACCCTGGGGAGCCGTCGTTTCCACCGGAGTCGTCACCTCGAAGGTCTCAATGTCCACGTTGAGCTTGATGTTGTCGATCAGCACTTCCTCCGTGCCGTCGGTGTTTTCGTAGTAGATGTAGGCCACGTAGTTGTCGTAGGAGGAGCCTTCGACGATGTTGGTCGGCGTATCCTTGGCCCGGGCCTTCACCCTGGCGGGCTCATAGTCGTTCCGCAGCAGGATGTTGATTTCCTGAGACAGGGAAAGAGTGGCTTCGCCGACGGTCACCCCGTCTCTGACCACGGGGGCCTTCAGGCTTCCCATCTGGGACGGCATAAAGGTGTAGGGCGTGAATTCGTTGAAGCCGAAATCCAGCAAAGCGGCGGCGTCCTTGTAAATGGAATCCTCGCTTTCGCCTTTCAGCACCACGGCGATGAGATGGCGGCCGTCGCGCTCCGCCGTTTCCACCAGAGTGAACTGGGCGGGGGTGGTGCGGCCAAGTTTGCCGCCGGTGGAACCTTCATAGTAGTAGGCCGACTGGATGTGCATCAGGCACTTGGTGGCCATGTACCGCTCCTGCATATACAGCTGGGTGGGCGGCATGGTGTACCGGGCCTGGGTGAAGTAGGACATGAACGCAGGCTGGCTTAAAGCATAGCGCATGAGCACGGCCATGTCGCGGGCGGTGGTGTAGTGCTGGTCGTTATGCAGGCCCGAGGGGTTTTTGAAGTTGGTGCCGGACAGGCCCAGTTCCTTGGCTTTGGCGTTCATCATGTCCACGAAGTTGGCAATGCTCTGTCCGCCTATGTACTCGGCCGCAACCAGCGCCGCGTCGTTGGCCGAGCGCAGCAGCATGGCGTAGACCGCGTCCTGCAAAGTCAGGATTTCCCCCGCCCGCAGATCAATCGAGGCGTAACCGCCGCCGGCGATGGGTTCCAGCGCGGTGGAGGTGACGGAAAGCTGGGTGTTGCCGTCGTATTCGGAAGCCAGCAGCGCCGTCATGATGGTCGTCAGGCTGGCGGGGTACATTCTCGAATCGGGGTTTTTGGAAAACAGGATCTGCCCGTTGGACGCGTCCATCAGAACCGCGGCCTCGGCTTGTATCGTCGGCGGGGCGGCGAAAACAGGAAGCGCAAACTGGACAAAAAGCAACAATGCCAAAACCAGGCATCCTGCTTTTTTCATTCTGTTCTTGCACCGGATCATGTTGTGTCCTCCTTATGTTTTCGGCCGCGCTTTTCGCCGTTTTTCTACATTATCTCTCCTATATTTTCCCTTAAAATCCCGTCTTTGTCAAGTGCTTTTTCCATTTCGGCAAGAATCTTTCTGGATTTCACAAAATAGATTGTAAATTTTTACCAAACTCTGCTGTTTTACTCCATCAGCCCGCCGGAAAGGCGGAAGCGGTTTTTATCATAGGAAAGCAGCCCTTCCTTCTGCATATTGCTCAGCTCTTTGGACAGCGCGCTGCGGTCGACCCCTAAAAAATCGGCCAGCTCCTGCCGGTTAAAGGGGATGGCGAAGCTGCGGCTGCCCACCTGCAGAGCCTGGGCGGAGAGGTAGGTAATGAGTTTGTCCCGAATGCTCCGTTTGGAAAGGATTTCGATTTTCTGGCTGAGCCAAACGTTTTTTCCCGCCAGAATCCGCATCATGTTGGCAATGAGCCTGGCGTGGTAGACGCAGCTGGAGCAGGTGGTGAGAATCCGCCGGCAGTCGATAAAGTAGACTTCCGATGGCTCCACGGCGTAGACGCTGACGGGGATTACCCCCGCGTCGGCGCAGGCAAAAGATTCGGCAAAGAGGTCCCCTTCCGTAAGCCTTGCCAGAATGGAGCGGTTGCCCAGAAAATCCTCGCTTACCACCTGTATGGCGCCTTTGGCCACGATGCCGACGGCGGAAACCTTGTCGCCGGCTAAGAAAATGGCGTCTTTCTTATCGTACGTCTTGCGCTCCGGCGCAAGGCAGGCCGAAAGCTTTCGTATATCCTCCCCCGAAATGCCGGCAAACAGCGGCGACGTCTGCAAAACGGAAAAATCCATCCCGAACCCACCTTTTCCGTGGTAAAAACAACAGACTTCTTGTGGACCAGTATAGTATACTTAAGCCACAACGTCAAGCACAGAAAAAGGAGAACACGACCATGATTCGCCAAATGATTGAAATAGACGAGGAAAAGTGCAACGGCTGCGGCCTGTGCGTAAATGCGTGCCACGAAGGCGCCATCGAACTGGTCGACGGCAAAGCAAAACTTGTTCGCGACGACTTTTGCGACGGTTTAGGCAACTGCCTGCCCGTCTGCCCCACGGGGGCCATTACCTTT
>JAKPBM010000028.1 GCA_029778935.1 Bacillota bacterium
GCGCTCGGCGATTTTCGCCATGGTGCGCACCGCTTCCACCGGGTACAGACCGGCGGCCGTTTCGCCGGAAAGCATGATGGCGCTGGTGCCGTCGTAGATGGCGTTGGCCACGTCGGTGACTTCCGCCCGGGTGGGCCGGGGCTGCTTCATCATGGAATCCAGCATCTGGGTGGCGGTGATGACCTGCTTGCCCGCGCTGTAGACCTTCTTAATGAGCATTTTCTGGATGACCGGCAGCTCCTCGATGGGGATTTCCACGCCCATGTCGCCGCGGGCGATCATGATGCCGTCGGAGACGCGGATAATCTCGTCGATATTTTTCAGCCCCTGCATGTTCTCAATTTTGGCGATGATGTTGATGGTGTTGCAGTTTTCCCTCTCGAAAATCCTGCGGATTTCCAGCACGTCCGACGCGCTTCTCACAAAAGACGCGGCGATAAAGTCAAAGCCGTGCTTAATGGCAAACAGGACGTCCGCTTCGTCCTTAGGGCTGATATAGGGCATGGTCAGTTCGATGCCCGGCACGTTGATGCCCTTGCGGTCGCCGATTGCGCCGTCGTTCATCACGCGGCAGTAAATCTCCGTATCCTGCACGGAAAGGACTGTCAGCTCTACCAGGCCGTCGTCTATGAGAATCCTCGCACCCGGGCCCACGTCACCGGGCAGGCCGGCATAGGAAATCGGCGCGATTTCTTCCGTACCTAATACGTCCCGGGTGGTCAGCGTAAAGCTCTGCCCGGTCTTTAGTGTCACGCGGCCTTTTTCAAAACGGCCCAGTCGGATTTCCGGGCCTTTCGTGTCCAGCATGGCGGCCACAGGCCGGTTCAGCTCTTTGCGCAGCTCGCACAGGGTGCGGAAACGGGCCAGATGCTCCTCGTGGTCGCCGTGGGAAAAATTGAAACGGGCTACATCCATGCCCGCCAGAATCAAATCTCTCAAAACACCCTCTTTGTCGGTGGATGGGCCGAGAGTGCAAACGATCTTTGTTTTCCTCATATCAATCTCCATCGCCGGCCGCATGCCGGCACATAATTTCAGCGTCTGTCAGTATAACACAAGCGGGATAGGCCTGCAATCGCAATACTGCATAATTTTCAGAACATTGGATGAAATATTTTATATATGCGCAAAATCGGCAGGTTTCCAAGGGATTTCGACCCTTTTTCGTTTGTTAATACTTAAAAACAGAGTATTTCCTATTCCCGTGCCCAAATTCACAAAACTTTAAAATTTACTTAACAAAAACACCTTTCGCGGCGGTTTTTATCGCCATTTCTCGGCCTTTCCTTTACGAAAAAACGGCATTTGCTACAATAGCGTAAAATAATCCCGTCAAAAACCGGCATGACCCAAAACCGGCACCAACAGCCGCCGCTTAACAACCGCCCGGGCTACGCCCACTGAATAGGGTTTCCAAACGGCGTTTCCGACCTCGGGCCGCCCTCGGCCTGCACGCAGCGTTTTTGCAAAACGGCGTACGAATTCAACCTATATTGTTTCCTTTCCGCCCCGCGCCATGCATTTTCCCCGCCGTCTTTGCACTTGTGAAAACCGCCGGAATGGGATATAATGGA
>JAKPBM010000004.1 GCA_029778935.1 Bacillota bacterium
TCCTCCTGATCATCTTTGCCGTTTCCTCCGCCGTGTACGTGTTTCCGACGACGAAGTCGCAGGCGGAAAGGTACTTTGGAAGTCTCTCGGCAAACAGGGCTTTCCGTTTCTCCAGATCTCCCGAAAGGGGCCTGCCGTCCGTGGGCAAGGATATAAGCGGCCTATGCAGGAAAAACACCATCCCGTTTTGCCGCAGATTTCGCACGTTTTCCTCCCGAAGCACCGCCCCGCCGCCGGTGGCGATAACGCAGCCCGTCCGGAACGCCGCTTCGAACACGGCTTTGGCTTCCAGCTCCCGGAAGTAAGGTTCGCCCTTTTGAGCGATGATTTCCGGAATGGTCATCCGCGCCGTTTCCTCGATGATGGCGTCGGTGTCAACAAACTGCTTGCCCAGGCTTTGGGCCAGCAGCGCCCCGACGGTGCTTTTGCCGCTGCCGGGCATGCCGATTAACACGACGTTTGTCATTCTTTCCTTTAAAAAGGCAAGCACTTCTTCGATGGTCTCATCGGAGAACTGCTTATTTAAAAACCGCTCGGCGCTGCGCACCGCCTGGGCCACCAGCATGGAAAGGCCGCTGGTGTGCGGAACGCCCAGCTCCTCCGCCTGGCAAAGAAGCTTTGTTTTTAAGGGGTTGTAGATTACGTCCACCACGCCGGAAAGCTTCCCGAACATTCGCAGATCCACCGGCGCGCTCGCCACGTCCGGATACATGCCCACCGGCGTGGTGTTGACCACCACGTCCGCGTCGGCGTATGCCTCTTTGTCGTCATATGTGACCGGCCCCTTGCGGGACACAACGACGATTTCCGCCGCGTTTTCCCGCCTGGCCGCGGCCAGGGCCGTTTTCGCCGTGCCCCCGCTGCCCAAAACGGCCACTTTTCTGCCCGTAAGGGAAATCCCCACCCGCTTTATCATGTACAGAAAGCCGAACAAATCCGTGTTGTCGCCGATTAAGCGCCCCTGCCCGTCCACCACCAATGTGTTGACGCTGCCGACGGCTTTGGCCGTTTCCGTCAGCTCGTCGCAGAAGGGCATGACCGTTTCCTTATACGGAATCGTCACGTTCAGGCCCTGAAACTCCCTCTTTGTAAGAAGGGAAACCAGTGCATCCTCCGTCACGCTGTACAGCGCGTAGTCGGCAATGCCCAGCCGGTGGTGGATGGGGGCGGAAAAGCTGTGCCCCAGCCGGGCGCCGACCAAACCAAACGTAATCTTACTCATGGCAGTTCCGCATAGGCGCCCAGCATCTGGCAGGTTTCCAGTTCGCGTGTGATTTCCTCGAGAAACGCCGCCATGCCGGGGGCCGTAATGTCCGCGTCGATGTCGAAGTAAAAGAGGAACTCAAAGTCCCGCCCGGGGATGGGCCGGCTTTCCAGCTTGGTCACGTTCATGCCCATGGCGGCGACTTTCGCCATGAGCTGGAACAGCGCGCCGGGCACGTGGGGCAGCGTCAGCATGAGGCTGATTTTGTTGGCGCCGGGGTAGATTTCCATATCCTTGGCGATACAGAGAAAGCGGGTGTAGTTGTCGCTCTGGTTCTGCACGTTCTCCCGCTCAATGTGCAGGTCATAAAGGGCGGCGCAGCGGCGGGAGGCGATGGCGGCAATGTCCTTCCGCCCGCTCTGGGAAACATACCTCGCGGCCGCCGCCGTGTTTTCGTAGCGGGTGACTTTCCATTCCGGGTGCTGGCCCAAGAATTCGCTGCACTGGGAGATGGCCTGCTCGTGGGAAACGATTTCCCGGATGTCGGAAAACTTTGCCCCCCGGGGCAGCAGCAGCGCGTGGTCGATTTTCAGCCGCACGCTTCGCACCACGTAAAACTTGTGCTTTTTCATCAGGTCGTACACGGCGGTAACCGACCCGGCCAGGCTGTTTTCGATGGGCAGGATGCCGTAGCGGCAAAGCCCCGCCTCCACCGCCTTGAACACGCCCTCAAAGGTGTTGCAGTACAAAATCCGTGCCATGGGGAACAGCTTGTCGCAGGCCTGCTGGGAATAGGCCCCCTCCGTGCCCTGGCAGGCCACGTCCGCCCGGGTGGGGAAGGCGTCCCGCTTGGCTTTGGCGATGCGCGCTTCCCAGGTGGCTTCGTCTTTGTAGTACACGTGGGTCTGGGCGTTCTTGCTGGCGGCCAGAATAGCGGAAAACACGAGCTTTACGTACGTTTCGTTGACAGACTGGGCTTTTTCCGCCGCCCGGTTGAGCACATCCCGCTCTCTGGCCATATCCAGAATGGGAAGGCCCTTTTCCGCCTTTTCCACGCCGATGGCCCGGGCAATGTCCAGCCGCTCTTCCAAAAGCTTTATGAGTTCCTCATCTATCTGGTCAATGCGTTTTCGCAAGGTTTCTCTGTCCAAATCCGTTTCCCCCTTATTGCAAAAGCAGTAAATCCAGCAGGGCCAGCGCCGCCGCCGACTCCACCGCCGGCACCGCCCGCGCCACAATGCACGGGTCGTGCCGCCCGGAAACCGCCAGCAGGGCGTTCTCGCCGGTGGTCAAATCCACCGTCTCCTGCAAAACGCCGATGCTGGGCGTGGGCTTAAACGCCGCGCGGAAAATTAAGGGCATGCCCGTGGTCAGCCCGCCCAGGCACCCGCCGGCGTTGTTTGATTTGGCAACGACGTTGCCGTCTTCGTCGTAGGCGTACGGGTCGTTGTTCTGCGACCCGCGCAGCCTCGCGCCGGCAAAGCCGGAGCCGAACTCCAAACCTTTAACCGCCGGAATGGCAAACACCAGCCGCGCCACGGCGTTTTCCACCCCGTCGAACACGGGCCGGCCCAGCCCCGCGGGAAGCCCGATGGCGGCGCATTCCACCACGCCGCCCACGGAGTCGTTTTCCGCCTTGGCGGCAAGGATTACTTCCCGCATCCGCTCCCCTTTTTCGTCGGAAATCACGGGGAAAGCCTTTTTCCCTGGCGCTAAAAGGGCTTCTTTTGTCAAATGCACCGGGTCGAACAGCTCGTCGGCAACATCCCCGACAGAAGCGACGTGGGCGCCGACATAGATGCCGTATTCTTCCAAAATCCCCATGGCCACCGCCCCGGCAAAGCACAGGGGCGCCGTCAGCCGGCCGGAAAAATGGCCGCCGCCACGGATGTCGTGGACGCCGCCGTACTTGACAAAGGCCGGATAGTCGGCGTGGCCCGGCCGGGGCTTTCTGGCGATTTCGGAGTAGTCTTTGGAGCGGGTGTCCTTATTGTATATCACGGCGCAAAGGGGCGCGCCGCAGGTTCTGCCCTTTTCATCCAGCCCCGAAAGGATTACCGGCACGTCCTCTTCTTTCCGGGGCGTGGAAAGTTCGTTCTGCCCCGGCGCCCGGCGGCGCATGTGGGCATAGATTTTATCCATGTCAAGAGGTTTCCCCGCCGGAAGGCCGTCGATGACCACGCCGATGCCCCCGGAATGGGACTGACCGAAGAGGCTGATGTTAAGCCGGCTGCCCGTCATGGAACTCATGGGCTTTCCCTCCCAAACTTCTAAAATCTTCCACAAAATGGGGGTACGACTTGCGCACGGCCTCAGCGCCCAACACCAGCACGCCCTCCTTCGAGTTCAGCGCCAGCACCGCCGCCGACATAACCAGCCGGTGGTCGCCTCTGGCGGAAAACTTCCCGCCGGAAACATCCCCGCCCGTTACAATCAGCCTGTCCCCCTCCACTTTGGCGCGGCCGGGGCCGCAAAGGGCGTTGATCATATCCTCCAGTGCCGCCAGCCGGTCGCTTTCTTTCAAACGCAAGCGGCCCATGTTGGAAAACACCGTTACCCCTTCCGCCTGGGCGGCCACCATGGCCAACGGCAGCGCCAGGTCGGGGATGTCGGAAGCGTCGATTTCGATGCCCCGCAGCTTGCCGGGGGAAACGGTCACCGCGTTTCCTTCTTCCTTTATATTAGCGCCAAAATGACGCAAAAGCTGCAACACCGCTTTGTCCCCCTGGGCGGAAGCGGCGGACAGATTGGTCACCGTTACCGGCGCGCTTACCGCCCCGGCGCAAAGCCAGAAAGCGGCGTTGGACCAGTCCCCTTCCACGGCCAGCTTCGAAGGAGAACGGTAGGTTTGCCCGCCGGGAACCCGGTAGGCGTTTTCTTCCTCGTACACTTCTATGCCAAAGGCGCGCAGCGTGCGCACCGTCATGTCTATGTAGCTTTTCGACTCCACCGGCGGAAGCAGCCGAATCCGCCCGCCCTCTTGAGTACGCGGCAGGGCAAAAAGCAGCCCCGTCACAAACTGGGAGCTTACGTCCCCCCGCAGGGTAAATTCCCCGCCGGATAACTTTCCCGACGCCGTAAAGGGAAGCTTTTCTCCCGTAAACGCCATGCCGTGGGCGGACAGGGCTTCCAAAAGCGGCCCCTGGGGCCGTTCAGGCAGGCGCCCCCTCCCGCAGAAGGTGACCGGCGTGCCCAAGACCCCCGCCAAAGGGATCAGAAACCGAAGGGTCGAGCCGCTTTCCCTGGCATCCAGCACGGGGTTTTCCGGCACATTCCGCCCGGGCGAAACGAACACCTTCCCGTTTTCCTGCCAAATCTCCGCCCCTAAGGCCGAAAGGCAGGAAATGGTCGCCTCCATGTCCTCCGAAAGGGTTGGAAGGGCGATTTCCGTAGCCCTATCCGACAAAGCGGCGGCAATTAAAATCCTGTGCGCGTCGGATTTGGACGGCATGGCGGCAATTTGCCCGGAAAGCGCGCCGGGAGAAAACAGCACGTTCATCCAAGTCTCTCCTTTCCCGCCAGAATCCAGTCCAAAACCTCCTCCGCCGGCACCGGCACAAGCCGGCAGTCGCCCAGCCCAAAGGGCACAACCAGCGTGAGCTTTCCGCCCCGGCGCTTTTTGTCGCCCAGCGCGGCCTTGTAAATTGCTTCCGCCGGATAATCGCAATCCACGGGAAGCCCGTTGGCCTGCAGGGCGTTTTCGATGTCGATTCTGACGGCGGGCGGCAGAAACCCTTTCCGCTCGGCCGCCCGGGCCATCATGGCAAGGCCGATGGCCACGGCGTGGCCGTGGGAAATCCGGAAGTTGCTTTCCTTTTCAATGGCGTGGCCGAAGGTGTGGCCCAGATTCAGGAGGTTGCGAAGGCCGCCGTCCCGCTCGTCTTTTTCCACGATGTCGGCCTTTGCCTGCACGCAGGCGGCGACCAGTTCCGGCAAAGCTTTGCCTTCCAGATTTGCCGTCTGGGCGAAAAGCTCCTTCCCCACCAAAACGCCGTATTTCACGGCTTCCGCCGCCCCGTCGGCAAAGACTTCGGGCGGCAGGGTGGCGAAAACCTTCGTGTCGCACAGCACCAGCCGAGGCTGGTGAAAAGCGCCGACGAGGTTTTTCCCCGCGGCCAAATCCACCGCCGTCTTGCCGCCCACCGACGAGTCGATGGCGGCCAGAAACGTCGTCGGCAGCTGCACGTACGCGACACCCCGCTGGTACACTGCCGCGGCAAAGCCGGCCAAATCGCCGACCACGCCGCCGCCCAGGGCTACCACCGCGTCGCTTCGGGTCAGGCCCGACGCGGCCAGAAACTCCAGCAGCTCGCCCAACTCAGCCCAGTTTTTCGACGCTTCGCCGGGAGCAATCGTATAGACGCACACGGCAAACCCCGCTTCTTCCAGCGAACGCTTCACCGTGTCCAGATACAAACCCTTCACTGTTTCATCGGTGACAACGCACAGTTTTTCCGCCGAAAGCAGAGGGCGGATTTCCTCCCCCGCCCTACCCAGCAGCGCCGGCCCGATTTTCACTTCGTAGGGCGCGGCGGTGTTTACGTGCACTGTATGCATACGTCCCCCTCCTTCGGTTTTTCCGGCGGCTCGGCGCCTTCCTCACACACGGCTGCCCGCACGGCGGCCACTTTCCGCATAAGTGTAGCAAACCGGGCCGGGGTCAGCGACTGCGGCCCGTCGCAAAGGGCCTTGGCCG
>JAKPBM010000034.1 GCA_029778935.1 Bacillota bacterium
AGGGCGCGATGCCGCCGAACGTCTACGCCGATTCTTTGCACCGTTTGGATGGCACGGCCGTCTTTATGGCCAACGAGGGCGGGGAAGTCAAACTCTTCCTTTCCGGCGACCCGCTGGGCTTTGACGCCAAGCCTTTTCCGGGCGAGCCGGGGCTATGGGTTGCGCCCTGCGACCATGCGACAGCTTGCAAACTGAGGGAGCTGTTTCCCTTTACGGCGCCGTCGCCGGTACTGTCGTACCCGCGCACCATGGGAGTCGGCGACCGGCTGGGGCTGGCCGGCCCGGGCCATCTGCGGGTGTTCAAGGAGTTCGACGCCCTGCCCGTGCTGGCCCAGCAGTCCATGCGGGAGCTGAACCTGACCGGGCGCACGTATGAGGACGTGCTGGACGCGGCGACGTTTGCCGTGTTCCGGGAAAACTTCACCCTGGGATTTGGCGCCGACGGCGACCACCTGAAAACGAAACAGGACGTGGCCTACGCCCTTGGCCTGGGCTTTACGATGATCACGCTGGACTGCTCCGAGCACATAGACAACGGCGCGGCGTCCCTTTCCGACGAAGAGGCCCTTGCTTTGGCAGGGGAGGATGCCGCGCTGGAGGAGCGGTACTTAAACCGCACGTTTACCGTCGAAGGAAACGAGCTGACCTTCACCAAAGGCGAACTGGCCCGCATCCGGCTCATTTACGGCAGGGCGATTACCTTTGCCGAGGAAGTGTTCAAAGAGTTTTTCCAAAACGGCAGGGCGGATTTCGAGCTGTCCATCGACGAAACCGCCACGCCCACGACGCCCTTACAGCACTTTTTCGTTGCCAATGAGCTTTCCTTGCGGGGCGTGCGCCCGGCGACCATGGCGCCCAGGTTTTGCGGGGAGTTTCAGAAAGGCGTCGACTACATCGGCGATGTGGCGCAGTTTGAGAGTGAGTTTGCCGTCCACTGCGCCATTGCCAGGCATTTTGGATGCAAAATCAGCGTCCATTCCGGCTCGGACAAGTTTTCCGTGTTCCCGGTTGTGGGCCGCTGCGCCCATTTGAATTTCCATGTGAAAACGGCGGGGACAAACTGGCTGGAAGCGATGGCGATTGTGGCGCGGAAAGACCCGGCTTTGTACAGGGAAGTCCACGAGTATGCCCTGGCTTCTTTTGAGGATGCGAAAAAGTTCTACCATGTGACGACGGATGTCGCCAAAATTCCGCCCGTCGCAAAGCTTTCCGACGAGGAGCTTCCGAGTCTTTTTACCCAAAACGACGCCAGGCAGCTGATTCACATCACCTACGGGCATATTCTGACGGCCAGAAGCGACACGGGCTTTTTGTTCCGCGACCGTCTGTACGCCCTTTGGAAGCGGGAAGAGGAAGCCTACGCCGGCGCACTCTATGCCCATATTGCAAAGCACATGCGCGCGCTGGGGGTTCCGCTTCGTTAATAATTACATATTCGCGCGGAATTTTGCCGAAAACGGCCAGGCGGAAGGCAGCCTATTGCCTTTGAAATCTCTGCTGCGGAAACCGAACAGGCAGGCTGAACATGAAAATGTTAAGCCCGCCTGTTTATTTTATTGGGATTATATTACAACACTATTACAAAATTTAATATAATAAAAATTATTAACAATACTGAAAATAAAATTAAATAGCTTAATTATTTAATAATTATTGGCAATTATTGGATAAATCCCTTAATTTGCGCCTTTTGCAAACACATGGAAACAGACTCGACAAATAGCGTCTAATAATAGAAAAAATATTCTTAAACAGGTATTTACAAAAAATATTAAATATGATATTATAAACGCGAAGTTCGTCTTCAATAAAAACATAGGAGGAAGATTTTGTGAAGAAGCATGTCAGATTGATCGCACTGCTTGTGGTTCTTCTGATGACGGTTGCGCTTTTCGCCGGCTGCGGTGGCAAGACCAATAACGGCGGCGAAGAAACCAAGGCCACCACCACGACCGCTCAGACGACGACGAAAGCGCCGGAGACCACGACCATCCGCACTTTTGGCGGGCGTACGTTCAGCATTACTGATCAGCTCTACGTCCCCAAGAAGGACGAAAACGGCAACTTCAATTCGTCCAAGGACGAAGAGTGGCAGCAGCTGTACGATGAGCTCGAAGCTCGTCTCGACATCAAGCTTGAGTATGTGCCCATCGAAGGACAAGTCATCGAAGCTCTGATCTCCGCCGGTATGTCCGGTACGAAGCTTGCTGACCTGGTTTACGCCCATCAGCGGGATTACTGGCCCGCGGCTAAGGCCAAGATCATCCTGGCTGTTGACGGCGAAGAGCTGACCAAAGCCGGCCTGAACGCTTTCGACGACTCCCGCTGGTTCGTCCCCGCCGTGGAGAACACCAAGCTGTTCGACAAGCACTGGGGCGTGCAGGTGGCTTCCAAGTTCGTAGCCGTTCCCTCCGGTTACTTTGTGACGTTCAACAAAGAGCTGGTTGCTTCCGCCGGCGACTACGATCTGTACCAGCTGACCCGCGACAAGAAGTGGACCTGGGACGTTTACCGTGAAATTGCCCTGAAGACCACGAAGGACACTGACGGCGACGGCGTCAACGACATCTGGGGCACCGGCGCTACCGCCTGGGGTAACGAAGCGATTTCCAACGGCGTGCAGTTCATCGGCCAGGACTCCACCGGCAAGTGGGTCTGCACCATCAATACCCCCGAAGGCATCCGCGCGCTGCAGTTCCTGTATGACATTAACTTTGGCGACGGCACCCGTTTGGACGAAAGCTCCAGAGTCTGCCGTCAGGCTTTTGCCGATGGCAAGATTACCTTCAACTGGGCGCAGATGGGTCACATCAACGGCCCTGGCCAGGTGATCTACGAATCCTCGCATGACTACGGCATCGTTCCCATGCCGCTCGGCCCCGATGCGAACGAATACGTCGCTATGAACGACAACAACAATATGCTGGTTATCCAGGCCGCGGCTTCCAGTGAGCTGGACGAAATCGTTGCCATCATGAACGAGTGGGCGCTGATTGTCAACGATACCGAAAACTTCCTCGACGTTCTCGACGACGGCCGCTGCCGCACCGAAGAGGACAAAGAGATGATGGTCAAGTACATCCTGCCGAACTTCAAGCTGAACTATGCCAAGATGAACGATGAGATCTGGGATGCTGTTGACGAAGGCATCATCTCCGGCGTCAGCTACAACGGTCTGACCCCGACCGCTGCTATCGAGCAGTTTGAGCCGGTTGTCAACGCCGCCCTTGAATCGTTCTTCGGCAGCTAAGCCTTACCCAAACAACCAATTCAAGTAAGACGAACTGTTTAAGACTGCGGTGTTAACCGCAGTCTTTTTTTATACTTTTTTATAGTTTTTTCATAATATTTCCCGTCTAAAGAGAGAAAATATTTAAAGAAATACTGGTAATTTTACGTGGGATATGGTAAAATGATTACAGAGCTGGGATAGTCTCCCGGCAACGGCCGAAAAGAAAGGGAGATGAGCTATGAAGCTAAACATCGACAAACGCAAAAGCGAAATTTCCGAAGCGACTGCTCTTGCGGTACAGACCAAAATCAACAGGCTCGATCGCTTTTTCGAAGACAATGCGGAGGCCGAAGTTAAGTTTACTGACTTACGCGGAAGGACGGAGGCGGAAATCACCGTCCGCAGCGGCAGCCTGGTTTTCCGTGCCGAGGACCGCAGCGGAGATGCTCTGACTTCCCTTGACAATGCCATAGACTCTATCGTACAGCAGATGCGCAAGCACAAATCCCGTCTGGAAAAGCGCCTGAGAGACGGCGCCTTTGAGCGTGCCGTGCAGGAAATGCCCGAGGAAGGGGATACCCGTTTCGAGCTAACGCGCCGGAAGCGCTTTGCCTTAAAGCCGATGACCGAAGAAGAAGCGATTCTGCAGATGGAGCTGTTAAACCACAAATTCTACCTGTTCAAGAACGCAGACGAGGGCAACAAAGTGTGCGTCGTGTATTCCCGCGAAGACGGCGGATACGGCGTTCTCATTGCGGAGTAAGTGAGTTTGCCAAATTAGCAGCACTAACAAACGGCGGCCGTCTGCACATTCAGCCGACGGTCGCCGTATTTTCGGAGGAATACATATATGAGAGGAATTAACATTGCCGTAATCGGCGCCGGATCCACTTATTCGCCGGAAATTTTCGAAGGGATTATCAAGCGCAAAGATTCCCTTCAGGTGCGTAAAATTTCCTTGATGGATATCGACCGGCAGAAACTGGACATCGTCGGCGGCCTTATCGAGCGCATGGTGCGCGCCGCCGGTTTAGACGCCCAGATTGTCAAGACCACCAACCTCGACGTGGCGCTGGAAGGCGCCCACTATGTGCTGGCGCAGATCCGTGTCGGCCGGCTGCCGGCGCGTATCCTGGACGAGCGGATCCCTCTGAAATATGACCTGATCGGCCAGGAAACCACGGGCATCGGCGGCTTCTTCAAGGCGCTGCGCACGATTCCGGAAATCCTGAACATCGCCAAGAAGATGGAACGGCTGTGCCCCGACGCGGTGCTCATCAACTTCTCCAACCCGTCGGGCCTGGTGGCGGAGGCCGTCTCCCATGAAACCTCCATCCGCATGATCGGCCTGTGCAACAACCCGGTCAACATGTTCGCCGAGGCGAAAAAAGAGTTTGGCGACGACATCGAAATCCAGTACCTGGGATTGAACCATCTGAGCTGGATTACGGGCATTACGAAAAACGGAAAGGACCTCATGCCCGAAGCCATCGCCCGCTATGCGGAAAAGGAACCGGACATGGCGCCGTACTTAAAGTATTGCTACGGCATCCCCTGCGGATATCTGAATTACTACTACCGCCCCCGCAAGCGTCTGGCGGAGCTGAAGAAAGACGCGGAGAACAAGACCCGCGGCGAAGTCTGCAGAGACATCGAAGACGAACTCCTGAAAATCTACGCCGACGAAGGGCTTTACACCAAGCCCGAGCAGTTAAACCACCGCGGCGGCGCGTTGTACAGCGAAGCGGCCGTTTCGCTGCTGAACGCCATTGAAAACAACCTGAACGAAATCCACGCCATTAACGTGCAGAACCAGGGGGCGCTGCCCTGGATGGGCGACGACGACGTGGTGGAAGTCAAAGCGATCGTCAACCGGCAGAGCATTACGCCCATCCCCATCCGCGGCTTTGAGAACGACCACATCAAGGCCCTCATGCGGACGGTCAAGGCGTACGAAAAGCATGCCGCAAAGGCCGCGCTGACGGGCGACCGGGACGAAGCTATCCGCGCCATGATGATCCATCCGCTTATCGGCGACATCGACGCGGCGGTGGCCTGCTTCAACGAGATGCTGGAAGCCCACAAGGAATATCTGCCTCAGTTTTGGCGTTAAATACATCACATCCGGCAACTATGGTCGGTCGGAGATACCGGGAAGGATTGATAGTCAGATATGAGCAAGTATGTTTTGGGAGTAGACGGCGGCGGTACGAAGACAGACTTTTTTGTATTTACCACGGACGGCGATTTTGTGGCCAAGGCGACAGGCCCGTCTACCAACCACGAGTCCTACCTCGGCGGATTTGAGGAAATGAAGCCGGTATTTGAGGAGATTCTGGACCGTGTGTTAAAACAGGCCAACATCCGGGCCGAAGAACTGGCCGCGTCCGTGTTTGGCATGGCCGGCATCGACGTCCCCTCCCAGAAGGAGAGAATGGAAGAATATTTAATCAGTCTGGGCATCACCAACCATCGGGTGTTCAACGACTCGTTCCTCGGCGTAAAGGCGGCCTGCTCCAAAGGCTACGGCATCTCCTTCGTTAACGGCACGGGCAACTCGGTGGGCGGCATTGACAAGTACGGCAACTGGCTGCAGGTAGGCGGAACAGGCCCTGCCTTCGGCGACCTGGGCGGCGCCAGCGGCATGTCCTCCGCCGTCATCTGCGCGGTGTACAGCCAGTTCTACCGCTGCGGCAAGCAGACGGATATGTCCCGGCGGATGTTCAACCTGCTGGGCATCAACTCTCCGGCCCAGCTGACGGAGGCGATTTACGACCAGTATTACACAGGCAAAGTCACCAACCGCGACATCCACAACGAGGTGTTGTACGCTGCGGCGGCCGACGGCGACTTTGTGGCCGTGGAACTGCTGAAGTCCTTCGGCGATCAGTTTGCCCATTCCATCGCCGGCTGCATCAACAACCTGCGCTTTGAGGACGACGACGAGGTGGAACTTGTCCTGATCGGCACGGCCACCCTGCGCGCCCTGTCGCCCATTATGATGGACCACTGCGCCCGCAGGGTGTATGACCTGACCCGCAAGCGGGTGAAGATGATTCCGCTGTCCGTGCCGCCTGCGGCCGGCGCGGTGCTCTGGGCGGTTGAGCTGGCCAAAGGCCCCGCCGCCGCCAGCGCCGTCCACGACAAGGTCATTTCCACGCTGCAGTCTTTGCAGGCCGCCCTGTAACCGAAAGGAGTTTCCCATGATTCTGGACAGAATCGAGAACGCCTCTTTGTACCAGGGGCTAAGCGAAAACTTCCGCCTTGCCTTTGAAGCCCTTGCCGGCCTCAACCCGGCGGAGCTTTCGCCCGGCCAGAAGGTGCAGCTCAAAGGCGACGACGTCTTCTACTCCGTACAGGAAGTGGACTGCAAAGCGCCGGACGACGAGTACTACGAAGCCCATCGGGTCTACGCAGACATCCAGTACATCGTGGACGGCACCGAGTACATGGGCTGGGCCAACATCCGCTCCCTTACCCAGCGGGAGGAATATAAGCCCGACATCGCCTGGTACCGCGGAAAGGGCACCATGCTGTGCCTGAACAAAGGCGACTTTGCGGTGTTCTTCCCCGAAGACGCCCACATGCCCTGCCGCAACGACGGCGTAAACCCCTGCCGCTCTCTGAAAGTGGTTGTGAAAGTGAAGCTTTAATGTCAACGCCCGGCGAACAAGCTCTTGTTCGCCGGGCATTTTGCAGGAAGGCAAAAGCAAAATTGCAAAATAGCAAAAATTCGGGCGTTTTCGCCCGTTTAATTATACGATTAACACGGTTGAACCCATAGGGGTTTTGTGATATAATATCTCAACAATTATTTTTGCGAAGATACACATTTTGGCAGGAAAGCCTTATTTTACTTGCGAAATGCGCCTTCTTTCCGGGGAAAGGCGCAGGTGGACACGATTAAGGAGAGATCAGCTGTGCGTTATGAGTTCAGACCCAGCGGCGTTTGTTCCCGCAAAATGACGGTGGAAGTGGAGGACGGCATTATCCGTTCCATAAAGGTGGAAGGCGGGTGTGACGGCAACCTGAAAGGCGTTGTCAACCTGTTGCAGGGGATGCCGGCAAACGAGGCGATTGCCCGCCTGGAAGGGATTACCTGCGGCCGCAAGGACACCAGCTGCCCCGACCAGATTGCCAAAGCGCTGGCAGAGGCCCTTAGGAAAGCAGACGAGGGGGCTGTCGCCGTATGAAGGCGGGGAGGCTGGTTCTTCCCGAGGGGTACGCGCCATCGCTTGGGATTCGCGAAACGGAGCTTGCCATCAAGGCCGTCAAAGACACCTTTGAGCGGCAACTGGCTTCGGCGCTGGGGCTGGAACGGATTTCGGCGCCGCTGTTTGTGCCTGCCAATACGGGCCTGAACGACGATTTGAACGGTGTGGAGCGGGCCGTTTCCTTTGACGTGCCCGACGCGAACAAGCAAGTGCAGATCGTCCACTCCCTGGCCAAATGGAAGCGGTTTGCCCTGGCCCGGTACGGCTTTGCCCCCGGAGAAGGGCTGTATACGGACATGAACGCCATCCGGCGGGACGAAATACTGGACAATCTGCACTCTGTCTACGTGGACCAGTGGGACTGGGAGCTGGTCATCGAGGAAAAAGACCGCAATCTGGAATTTTTGAAAAAGATCGTCAATAAAATTGCTTATGCCATCAAACAGACGGAGGTGGAAATCTGCTCCGCTTTTGAAGGCATCGAACCTCAGTTTTCCGACGAGGTGTTTTTCATCACCTCGGAGGAACTGCTGGCCAGATACCCGGATTTGTCCCCGAAGGAGCGGGAAAACGCCATCGCCCGCGAAAAGAAAACCGTAGTCCTCATGCAGATCGGCGACAAACTATCCAATGGTGCAAGACACGACGGCCGCGCGCCGGACTACGACGACTGGACCCTAAACGGTGACATTCTGGTCTACTACCCCTTATTAGACTGCGCTTTGGAGCTTTCCTCCATGGGCATCCGCGTTTCGCCCGCAGCGCTTATTTCGCAGCTGGAAAAGGCCGGGTGTCCCGAACGGGCGGAGCTGCCGTATCACAAGGCGCTGCTGGCAGGGGAACTGCCCTTTACCATCGGCGGCGGCATCGGCCAGTCGCGGCTCTGCATGTACCTTCTGCAGAAGGCCCATATCGGGGAAGTGCAGGCCTCCGTATGGCCCGAAGAAATGTGCCGGGCCTGCGAAGAAGCGGGCATTTTGCTCCTGTAACGCAGGATACACAGAAGACGAAAGGAATGTGAACGCGAATGGAATACACGTCCATTGGAGCGCTATACAAATCTCCCGAAACTTACGCCGGCCAGACGGTGACGGTCTGCGGCTGGGTGCGCACGGTGCGGGCCTCCAAGGCCTTCGGATTTATGGAAATCAACGACGGCAGCGCTTTTAAAAGCCTGCAGGTCGTGTTAAGCGACAAACTGCCCGACTTTGCCGCGGCGGTGAAAGTCAACGTCGGCTCGGCGGTCATTGTGACGGGCAAACTGGTGCTTACCCCCGACGCGCCGCAGCCTTTCGAGGTGCACGCGGAGCAGTTTACGCTGGAAGGCGCCTCCCGGCCCGACTACCCGCTGCAGAAAAAGCGCCATTCCTTCGAGTTTTTGCGAACGATTGCCCACCTGCGCCCGAGAACCAACACGTTTAACGCCGTGTTCCGCGTGCGCAGCGAGGCGGCCTTTGCCATCCACAAGTTCTTCCACGACAGGGGCTTTGTCTACGTCCATACGCCGATTATCACCGGCAGCGACTGCGAGGGCGCGGGCGAGATGTTCCGCGTGACGACGCTGGATCTGGAAAACCCGCCCAGAACGCCCGACGGCAAGGTGGACTGTTCCGCCGATTTCTTCGGCAGGGAAACGAACCTGACCGTTTCCGGCCAGCTGGAAGGCGAAACCTACGCCATGGCCTTCGGCAAAATCTACACCTTCGGCCCCACGTTCCGGGCGGAGAACTCCAACACGGCGCGGCACGCCGCCGAGTTCTGGATGATTGAGCCGGAAATCGCCTTTGCCGACCTGAACGACAACATGAAGCTGGCCGACGACATGATGAAGTTTATCGTTTCGTACCTGTTGGAGCGATGCCCCGACGAGCTGGCTTTCTTCGACAAGTTCATCGACCCGGGCCTGCTGGACCGGCTCAACGCCCTGGTCAACACGCCGACGGCCCACGTGACCTATACGGACGCCATTGAAATTCTGAAGAATTCCGGGGTGGAGTTCAACTACCCCGTCTACTGGGGCTGCGATCTGCAGACGGAGCACGAAAGATACCTGGCCGAGACCCATTTCCAAGGCCCGGTGTTCGTCACCGACTACCCCAAGGAAATCAAGGCCTTCTATATGCGCTTAAACGACGACGGCAAGACCGTCGCCGCCATGGACCTGCTGGTGCCCGGCGTGGGCGAAATCATCGGCGGAAGCCAGCGCGAAGAGCGGCTGGAAGTTCTCGAAGCCCGCATGAAAGAGCTGAACCTCTCTGAGGAAGACTACTGGTGGTACCTGGACCTGCGGCGCTACGGCGGCACCCGCCATGCCGGCTTCGGCCTTGGGTTTGAGCGGTTCATCATGTATGTGACCGGTATGGGCAACATCCGCGACGTCATACCCTTC
>JAKPBM010000041.1 GCA_029778935.1 Bacillota bacterium
ATGCGGGTTCCTCTTGTACACCTGGGTACCGGTGACTTTGGTATACCCCAGCTCGGCCAGCCTGGCAAGCACCGCCTGCATAACCTTCGTGCCGATTCCCTTGCCCCGAAACTCGCCGTACCAAATCGCTATGGCCGGGTTTTCGGGCTTTGCCGTCACGTCGCCGACGGGTATGAACTCCCCGTCTTTCATGGCTTCAATAAAATACAGCTCGCCCACTTCGTCCAGGTAATCGAACATGGATTTGACGTACTCCATATCCGGCTTTTCGGCATCGTCCAGAATGCCTTCCGAGTTGTTATAGACGTAGGGGTCCTGATAGCCGGAGAGGGCTATCTCATAGTTCCCGTCGTACTTTCGTAGGCGCAGGTTTTCTGCAATCGGAATGTGCTCCGGCTGCGGGATGTTTTGAAAAGGCATTTTGCTTCCTCCTGTAGTTTCAATCGGGTAATACGGGCAGAAAACGGCCGGATTTCCTTCCTTTGGCGGAAAATGGGCGGCGAAGAAATTCCAATTTCATGCATTCAGCGGGACATCTAACATTTTTTGCCTGTTTTCCCCCGATTTTGGGCTGATATTGCACTGTTTTCGCCAATTACCATATTTTTGCCTTTGTTTTTTCCTTCGATTTCGTTGTATAATCATCTTGTCCTGTATCATATACATTTCCCAGACTGATAAAGACAGAAAGGCGGGGCTTTCATGCATACACTGATTCTCGGAAAGCAAAGCGCAGTGATTTTTTTCGAACCGGAGGAGGCCGAATTGGCCCGGCGCTACACAGGGCGCCAAATCGTCAACAGGGAGCTTCGAAACTTTTTGCGCCGGGCTGGGCTTGAAATCCCCGGAAAACAGTTGTATCTGGAGCTGTTCGAAAACGAAGGACGCTGCTTACTGTTTGTCAGTCCCGTGGGACCGTCCGAACCGGAATGCCGCCTGTTCCGCTTTCAGAATGCAGACGACCTGATGGACGCCATCGCCGCTCTGCAGGAACCCCGCTACCGCGAAGAAGAGGCGGGAAAGAACACAGGTCCTTCCCGCCTGATTGCCTATAAGTCCCACTATTACCTGGTGCTGCAGCCGCCGTTTGCCTTCAACACGTCGTACCTCAGCGAGTTCGGCGAAGAGCTCGACCGGCCCGGCTCTATGCTTGCGCACCTGGAAGAACACGGCACCGTACTGTCCGCACCGGACGCGTTGTCCCAGCTTGCAAAGCACTTTACATAAGCAAAGCGCCTACCGGCAGCCTTACTCCTCATCGACAGGAGTAAGGCTTTTTTGCTTCAGAAGCACCCAAAGGCCGACCAGGAGCTGGCCCAGTGCCTGGATGAGCACGAGCACCTGCACGTTGATAAACGGCACGCCAAGCAAAGTAAACCGCAGCGACTGGGTTTTGGAAATCATCCATGTGGCCAAGGACGAACCCGCAAAGGCCGAGAAGTTGGCCGTCAGCGTGTAGAACACGATGTAGTTGGTCTGGTCCTCTTTCGGCAGGTTCAGATAGGGCAAATTCGCCCAGGCCAGGTTGATGCCCACGCCGATAAAATGCTGCGTAAGCCGCACGGCCAGCATAATCCAGACGTAGTTGTCCCGCGTCGTAAAGGCGTAGACAAGCGTCGTCGGCACATGCAACAGCGCCGTTATGGCAAAGGTCTTGAGCCACGACCACTTCCGCAGCACCTTCCGCCAGAACGGCGAACAGAACAGCAGAAACAGCGCGTACGACGCGTCTATGGAGTTGACGAAGGTGTACTGCACGCCCACCTGGTTCAGCAGATAGTATGTAAAGCTGGACGACGTCAGGCCGGCGAAAAACGTCCATGTGCCGATGACCCCCATAGTTTTCAAAAACTTCGGGTGCTGAAACGGCAGGGCAAACACGTTTTTCACGCTGATGCGGACCACTTTCCGCGGATACGGATACTCCTTCGGAAGCAGCAGAAACACCATCTCCACAATCGCCAGCCCGTAGGCTATATATCTTAGGGCGACGATGATATCCATCTGGTGGGGCGTGCCCCGCAACGCGTCGGCGATGAAGCTGGATGCAAGCAGCATGGCGCTGGAAATGGCCGTCGCCGTCACCTGCTGGAAGGAAAAATACTCCGCCCGGACGTTGTTGGGGATGAAGTTTAGATGCCAGGCGGCATACCCGCCCGTAAACAGGGCGTTAATGAGGTTGGACGTGAACACAATCACGGCAAAGCCGATGACCTTCTGCGTCGGGTCCTTGACGAACACAGGCAGAAGGGTCGTGCCGAGAATATTGACAGTAAAATAGGTAATTCTGGCCATCGCCAGAATTACCCTTCGTTTTTCGAACCGTTCCAGTATGAGCGGGGCGAAAATTCCGAAACAGTTGGCGATATAGGGCAGAAAAGTGATGATGCCCAGATTGACGATGTTGATTTCGTTGCCGATCAGAAAGCCTGTGTAAAATACGCCGGATGTCAGGTACGTGATACAACTGCTGATGATGGCGGAGGCCAGCATCACCACCCGGCCAAACGCCTTTTCGTCGGAAAAGTTAAACAGGTAATAAAAACGGGACGCACGGTAGGCATTGCCTAAACGTCGGAAGGCCATGTTCTCTCCCCGCTCACACTATAAAGTTGTCGGTCGATTTACTTTTCCAGAAAAGCCGTGCCGCCGGTGCGGATCACTTCTTCCGCTTCGGCCAGGGTGGCGCAGGAAGAAGCGCCGCCGTACCGCGTAACGCTGACGGAGCCGCAGGCGTTGCCGTAGTCCGCCGCTTCGCGCAAGGACTTGCCCGCCAAAAACGCGTACAGGAAGCCGGCGTTGCAGGAGTCGCCCGCGCCGGTGGTGTCTCTCACAATGGCGTCAAAGGTGGGCGCGGCGAACACTTTGCCCGCCGAGGCCACAACGACGCCCCTCGGGCCGCACTTGACGACGCAGATGCGGCAGTATCTGGAAAGCTCCAGCGCCGCCTGCTCCATGTCGGACAGGCCCGTAATGGCCCGGGCTTCCACTTCGTTGGGGAGAAATACGTCGGTGTGCTTCAGAACGTCCTTCAG
>JAKPBM010000044.1 GCA_029778935.1 Bacillota bacterium
TGAGCGATGCAAGACACGGAAAGCCTCTAGGCAGCAAGGACACAGTCCTGATCCTTTTCGGCCTTTCCTCCATGTTTGGAATTTTAAACTTCCGCATGATCGTCGGGGAGCCGAACATCACCCTTTTAGGCGGGCTGATGACGCTTCTGTTTGTGGTTATCTGGCTGTACTTTGCCTTTTCCAGCGGCTGGAACAAGACCAAAGGGTTTTTGGTGGCCGTGGGCATCCTTTGGGGCGTTTCGCTAATCTATTTACTATGGAACTATGCCACCAACGGCCAGCCGGTGCCAAAAGGAAGTGACAGCGTGGCCCAGTTTTTCGGCATCCTCGCCTTTGTAATGCTTTTGTTTGCGACGGCGACGGTAATCCCGCTGTATCAGGGTTTGGGCAACCTTGGTTTCCTGATGAACACGCAGGGAAGGCTTCTACTGGTCTGCGTCTGCGCCATTGTTGTGCTTCTGGGCGTGTACGCCTGGGGGTATTCCTTAAGCAAACGGCGGCCGGCATGGGTGCAGAATCTCATCGGTTTAAGGAAAAAGCAGAGCAAGTAGCTTTGCGCCGCCGGATTTGCCGTTGAACAAGCCATTTTGGGAGGATAGAATGTCTGTCGCTTTGCTGAAAACCCTTAATAAGCTGTTTCCGAAAGTCGTGCACCCCTTTAACCTGCAGGCGGAGGGGAAGATGACCTACGCCCAGTGGCAGTTTGAAAACGGCGAGAAAACCGTCGCCTGCTTTGCGCCGGATTTTAGCCCGAAAGATATCTTTGCCGGCAAAACCGTGCTGGACATGGGCTGCGGCGCGTCGGGAAAGAGCCTGTATTACCTTTCCATCGGCGCGGAAAAGGTTGTCGGCGTGGACATGGTGGAGCACTATAAAGCCGAAGCGGAAGACTTCGCCAGGAAACTGGGGCTTAGTGACCGGTTTACGTTCATCCTTGGCGACGCGCTCCACCTTCCGTTGGAGGACAACGTGTTCGACGTGGTCGTCATGAACGACTTCATGGAACACATCTACGACCCGGAAGGAGCGCTCAAAGAAGCCCTGCGGGTGCTAAAGCCCGGCGGGCGGATTTTCGTAAACTTCCCGCCCTATTTCCATCCCACGGGCGCCCACATGAGCGACGTTATCGGCATTCCCTGGGTGCATATGTTCTTCCGCGAAAAGACGCTGATTGCCGCTTATAAGGACCTGGTGCGCGGCCTGCCCGACGAGAAGGAGCGGCTGGCTCTCCGCTTCGGCGTGGACGAGCGTGGCAGGGAGCGGATAACCTATATCAACAAAATGACCCTGCGCCGGTTCAGGAAGATTCTGAAGTCTTTGCATTTGCGCGTCGTCTGGTATCGGGAAATCCCCCTTCGCAAATACTTTATACTGTTTGCGAAAATCCCGGGGATCAAGGAAATGTTCGTGAAAATGTGCGCCTGCGTGATTGAAAAGCCGGCGGTCTGACCGGACGTCACGGCAGGCTTGCCGGCGCCCGCAAATCGGCGGGACCGGACGCATTTTTCGCCGTGGGCTTGCCTTTGGGGCGGGCCCTTTTCCGTTCGGCGGGGCAAATTGTAAAATTTCTTAGCGGTTAGGCCCGTACATGCCAAAACCTTGACGTATGCATACGGAAATGGTACAATTAAGAAATTAAGGGGGAAGGGATATTTTTCCTTCTCCGGCTGAAGTTTGCAAGGAAAAAGTAGGTAAAGGCATGCTGACAACGAAAAATCTGTCCTTTGCTTACCCGGAGACGGAGGAAAGCGAAGCGGCGGTCGTATTAGACCAAGTAAATATCACGATTGAAGAGGGCAGTTTCGTTGCCATCATCGGCCACAACGGCTCGGGAAAATCGACTCTCGCCAAGCATTTTAATGCCATTCTGCTCCCGACGGGGGGCAAATGCTACGTTTTGGGTATGGACACGGCCGACGAAAGCCGTCTCTTTGACATCCGCCGGAACGTCGGCATGGTGTTTCAGAATCCGGACAACCAGATCGTGGCGGCTGTTGTCGACGAGGACGTGGCCTTCGCGCCGGAAAACCTGGGCCTGCCCCGGGAGGAAATCGTACAGCGCGTGGACGAAGCCCTGGCCGCCGTGGGAATGACGGAGTTTAAAAACCACGCGCCCCATCTGCTTTCCGGCGGGCAGAAGCAGCGCGTCGCCATCGCGGGGATTATCGCCATGCGCCCCCGCTGCATCGTGCTAGATGAGCCGACGGCCATGCTTGACCCCAGGGGCCGGAAAGAAGTGCTTGACACGCTTTTGGCGCTTAGAGAAAAATATAATCTTACCATCGTTTTAATAACCCACCACATGAACGAGGCCGCGCTGGCGGAACGGATCATTGTGATGAACGAAGGGAAAGTGGTGCTGGACGGCAAGCCCGGCGAGGTGTTCGCCCACGTGGATTTGCTGCTTTCCCTTGGCTTGACGGTACCGCCTTCGGTGCTTTTGCTGCACGAACTGAACCGGCTGGGCGCCGGTTTTCCAGAGGAGGTCATGTCGGCCGAAGAGTGCGCCCGGGCCATTTATGACTGGTTGAAAGGGAAGCAATAGCCTATGGCGGTTATTCTGGAGTGCAAAAACTTATCTCACGTATACAGCGCCAAAACGCCTTTTGAGTTTGAGGCACTGGACAATATCAACCTGGCCATCGAGGAAGGAACCTGCGTCGGTTTAATGGGCCATACCGGCTCGGGCAAATCGACGCTCATCCGCCATTTCAACGGCCTATTAAAGCCTACCACGGGGCAGGTGCTGTTTGAAGGCCGCGATATATGGGAAAAACCCAAGGAAATCCGCAAAATCCGGT
>JAKPBM010000053.1 GCA_029778935.1 Bacillota bacterium
CCCTGCAGGACGCCAGTCTCATCGTGGCCCGCTGCCCCTTATCCGACGGAAGCACCGGCTACGTGGGCATCGTCGGCCCCACCCGCATGAATTATCCGCGGCTGGCGGCCAGGCTGTCCTACTTTGCCGAGGGGCTGTCCCGAATGCTCCAAACTCTGCTGCGCGACGACGAAAGAAACCGTCCCGAAAATACACCCCCGCCCCGGCGGGATTGACAAAGGGGAGGAACCTCACAAATGCCTAAGAAAGACCCAACGGCTCCCAGCGAACAGACGCCTGACAAGGCCGCGGTGGAAGCGGCGCAGGCGGCGGAAGAAGTGCAGAAAGCCAACGTAGCCCAGGCGGAAGAAGTCCAGGCCGCCGAAGAGGCCGCCCAAACCGAGGAAACCGCCGGCGAAAACAGCGCCGAAACCGCCTCCATAGCTGACCTTGCCGCGGAAGGGGAGTCGCTGAAAGCCCAGCTGGCGGCGGAACAGGAAAGCTTTTTGCGCCTGGCCGCGGAGTACGACACCTCCCGCAAGCGCAGTGTGCGCGAAAAAGAAACGCTGCTCTCCGAGGCCTTCGCCATGGCCGTTTCCGCTTTCCTGCCGCTTCTGGACAACATCGAGCGGGCCGTTGCCTTTGCCAACAGCAACCCCGAAAGCGTGCGCGAAGGCGTGCAGCTGATGGAAAAGCAGATGCGCGACATTGTGGAAAAAATAAACCTGGAAGAAATTAACCCCGTTAACGCGCCCTTCGACCCCGCTTTGCACGAAGCGGTCATGCACGTGGAGGACGACAGCGTCGGCGAGAACACCGTGGTCGAAGTGTTCCAGAAAGGCTGGCGCCTGGGCGACAAGATTATCCGCCACGCGATGGTAAAAGTTGCCAATTAACCGTGAAATACAGTTGATTCTTACTTGGGAGGATTACACGCATGGGAAAAATTATCGGTATTGACCTCGGTACCACCAACTCCTGCGTTGCCGTCATGGAAGGCGGCGAAGCAGTTGTTATACCGAACGCGGAAGGTTCGCGCACCACGCCTTCTGTGGTGGCCTTCGGCAAAAACGGCGAGCGCATGATCGGCCACACGGCCAAGCGCCAGGCCATCACCAATCCCGACCGCACCATCATCTCCATCAAGCGCCACATGGGCACCGACCACAAGGTCACCATCGACGGCAAAGCCTACACGCCGCAGGAAATCTCCGCCATGATCCTGCAGAAAATCAAGGCGGACGCCTCTGCCTATCTGGGCACGGAAGTGACCCAGGCGGTCATCACCGTCCCCGCCTACTTTAACGACAGCCAGCGCCAGGCCACCAAAGACGCGGGGCGGATTGCCGGTCTGGAAGTGCTCCGCATCATCAACGAGCCGACGGCGGCAGCCCTGGCCTACGGCGTCGACAAGGAAACCGAGCAGAAAATCATGGTCTACGACCTGGGCGGCGGCACCTTCGACGTGTCCATTCTGGAAATCGGCGACGGCGTCATCGAAGTGCTGGCCACCAACGGCAACA
>JAKPBM010000058.1 GCA_029778935.1 Bacillota bacterium
CGTTGCCGGTGGTGACGCAGATGTTCTTGCAGCGAAGCTTCAAAGCCGCTTCGAGGGTTTCCTCTATCATGCGCAGAAAAGCGTCTTTTCCTTCGGCGCGGACAATGCCGGGGCCCAGGGCTTCCTGTCCGGCCGGGTCGGCGCTGCCGAACAGGATGCAGGACAGGGAGACGCCCGTTTCGTCCATGGCTTCCTGCGCCGCCGAAAAGTCGACCCCCTGCCAGCGGAGGGTTTCGATGGCGGAAAAGCCGTAGGCTTTGGCCTTGCGGAATTGGTCGGGGTAATTGCCAAACGGTGCAAACCAGCCGCCCGGGGCGGACAAAGTGAACCCTGCCATGGTATGTTCCCCTTTCCGTTGCTGTTGGATTAAGTATACCATGGAGCAGGGGGGAAGTAAAGCCGATTTTCCGCCGCCGGGTATTGACCTTTCGGTTTTTGGAGTTCCGGCTAAATTTCCGTTTTTAAATTCGTGCAACCTGCCGGAATTTTCGGACATACCTAAACCGTATTGACAAATACTGGGCCCGGATATACAATATATAGAGATTCAACCAAAATGGTATACAATATGTTGCGGTTTACGCGGCGCAACCGCAGATCGAGCAAAGGGGGCATTTTCGATGGTACAGAAAATCAAAAAGCGCGACGGCAGGGAAGTGGCGTTTGACATAACGAAAATTGCCAACGCGATCCATAAAGCGTTTGTTGCGACCCACAGCACCAGCGGTTACGACGCCGCTTTGGAACTGGCGGAGATCGTATCCAAGCGGCTGGATGAGATATATGGCGATAAAACTCCCACGGTAGAGCAGATTCAGGATATCGTAGAACAGGTGTTAATCGAAAACGGCCACGTCCGGACGGCCAAGGCGTACATCCTCTACCGCGCCGAACGCACCAGAGTGCGGGAAATGAACACCCGCCTGATGAAAATCTACAACGACATTACATATTCCGACGCGAAAGACTCCGACATCAAGCGGGAAAACGCCAACATCGACGGCAACAGCGCCATGGGCGCCATGCTTAAGTACGGTTCGGAAGGCGCCAAGCAGTTTAACGAGATGTTTGTTATGTCCCCGGAGTTTTCCGAAGCCCACCGCAGCGGCGACATCCACATCCACGACTTGGATTTCTACATGCTGACAACCACCTGCTGCCAGATTGACATTCTAAAGCTCTTCCACGGCGGCTTCCCCACGGGCCACGGCGAGCTTCGCGAGCCGCAGGACATCGCCAGCTACGCCGCGCTGGCCTGCATTGCCATCCAGTCGAACCAGAACGACCAGCACGGCGGCCAGTCCATCCAGAACTTCGACTACGGCATGGCGGAAGGCGTTCGGAAAACCTTCATCCGCCGGTACAATAAGCTCATGGCCGACTCTATCAGCCTTTTGGCCGGCAAAGACCTGTATGAAGAGATTAAAGAAATGTCGGCCGAGCTTCTGGCTCAGGGCCTGACCCTCCGCATGAACGACTATGAAGCCTACCAGGCGGAGGAAGCCCGCCGCCTTGCGGAAGAACACGGCATCGATGCGGAAATCATCCGCAAAGCCCAGAAGCACTCGGCGAAAAAAGCCTACGACGAAACCGACCGGGCCACCTTCCAGGCCATGGAAGCCCTGATTCATAATTTGAACACCATGCATTCCCGCGCCGGCGCCCAGATTCCGTTCTCCTCCATCAACTACGGCCTGGACATGTCGGTGGAAGGGCAGATGGTCATCAGGAACGTGCTGCTGGCTACGGAGCGGGGCTTGGGCAAAGGCGAAACGCCCATTTTCCCGATTCAGATTTTCCGCGTCAAAAGCGGCGTAAACCTGAACCCCGGCGAACCGGGCTATGAGCTGTTTAGACTTGCCTGCCGGGTCAGCGCGAAACGGCTTTTCCCGAATTTTGCCTTCCAGGACGCGCCCTTTAACATTCAATACTATAAGGAAGGCCACCCGGAAACGGAGATTTCCTATATGGGCTGCCGTACCCGCGTTATCGGCAACCTGTACGACCCCACCCGGGAAATCTGCGCCGGCCGCGGCAATCTGAGCTTTACGTCCATCAATCTGCCCCGCATCGCCCTGCGGGCCAACAAGAGCATCCCGTGGTTCTTTGAGGAGCTGGACAGGAAGATTGACCTGGTCTGCCGGCAGCTTTTGGAGCGGTTTGAGATTCAGGCAAAGAAGAAAGTCTACAACTTCCCGTTCTTAATGGGCGCGGGCGTGTGGATTGACAGCGAAAAACTCAAACCCACCGACGAGCTTAGGGAAGTGTTAAAGCACGGCACCCTGTCCGTCGGATTTATCGGCCTGGCGGAAACGCTGGTCGCTTTAATCGGCGAACACCATGGGCAAAGCGAGAAGGCCCAGAACCTGGGTTTGGACATTGTCGGCCACATGCGCCAGCGCATGGACGAGATGAGCCGCCGCACGGGGATGAACTTCACCCTGCTGGCCACGCCGGCGGAAGGCCTGTCGGGCCGGTTTGTCCGGCTGGATAAGGAGCGGTTCGGCGTCATCCCCGGCGTCACCGACAAGGAATACTACACCAACAGCTTCCATGTTCCCGTGTACTACGAAGTCAGTGCAATGGACAAAATCCGCAAGGAAGCGCCTTACCACGCGCTGACCAACGCCGGCCACATTACCTACGTGGAGCTGGACGGCGACACGGCCAACAACGTGGACGCCTTTGAGCAGATTGTCCGTTTCATGCACGAGAACAACATCGGCTACGGCTCCGTAAACCACCCCGTCGACCGCGACCCTGTCTGCGGCTACACGGGCATTATCGGCGACGTGTGCCCCGGCTGCGGGCGCACGGAAGCGGACGGCGTGCCGTTCCATCGCATCCGCCGCATTACCGGCTACCTCGTCGGCACGCTGGAAAACTTCAACGACGCCAAGCGCGCCGAGGAGCGCGACAGAGTGCGCCACGGCGTCAGCTTTGCCGGCGTGAAAAACTAGTTAACCAGGAAGGGGGAGAGGACTTTGAGCAAAACATTGCGTTTGGCCGGTATTCTCCCCAATTCCATAGTGGACGGCCCGGGGCTGCGTATGGTGGTTTTTGTTCAGGGGTGCAAACATAACTGCCCCGGCTGTCACAATCCCCAGACCCACCCGCTGGACGGAGGGTTCGAGATGTCCGTCGATGAGTTGGTCGACAAGATGGAGCAAAACCGGCTCATCGAGGGCGTCACCCTCTCCGGCGGCGAACCGATGCTGCAGGCGAACGCCCTGGCGAGTTTCGCCCGGCAGGCAAAAGTGTACGGCCTGTCCGTCTGGTGCTATACGGGGTACACCTTCGAGCACTTGCTCGAAGAAAACGACCCCGACAGAATGGCGCTGTTGTCCCATGTGGACGTTTTGGTCGACGGGCCGTTCGTGCTGGCCAGGAAAACGCTGACCACCCCCTTTGTCGGAAGCAGCAACCAGCGGATTCTGGATGTGAGGGAGAGTTTACAACAGAAAGCGCCGGTTTTGTGGCAGGGGAAGTGGAAATAGCTTTCCGCGCCGGGAGCGCCCGGGCAAAGCCAAAGCAAAACCGGTCTGGGGAGCGCATCACTTAGGCCATAACGCAAAAAGGCGGAGGGTTTCCTCCGCCTTTTTGCTTTTACACAAGATAGGGTTTTTGCGGCCGCCCTGCAAGCCGAAGTAGCTGTTGGGTTGTTTGATCATCTCGTACGCGAACAGCAGCAGCGTGCGGAACGCCGGATTGGGATTCAAGGTGTACACTTCCTGCGTTTCGTCGTCCATTTCGATTGTAGAAACGCTTAGAATTTTAAAACGCGCCAGTTTTTCGGCGATTTCGCAGGCTTTCTCGATGGAAACAGACAGGTTCTTGACCAGCAGATTCGGCGTGAACGAGTTCCGGGACGAGCGCTTGTTCAAAAAGAGCAGCGCGTCAAAGGTGTTCCGGTCCGCCAGCAGCTGGAAGAAGGGGACAAAATCGGTCTTTTCCAAAAGGGAATTTAAGTTCTCGTCGTCCGGCACAATGAGGAAGTACGGCAGGTGATTGATGGCCATCTGCGCAAAACCGCTGTCCGAAAGCAGGGAAGAATACATTCGGTTTACGTTCGGGTTCAGCATATCCTCGTAGTTTTTCATCAACGCCCCGCCGGAAGCGACGCTCTGGATAGCCAGACACAGGCGGAACATCGCCGGGATGACGTCGTCAAAATCGCACCGCGTAAGCCTGCTTATGATGGCCGTTTCCAGATCCTTGTAGTCGGTGACGGTTCTGCCGAGCAATTCGTCCAGGGAGACTTCAAAGAAATCCGCAATTTTCGGAAGAAGCTCCGTATCGGGTACGCCGCCGTTTTCCCATTTGGATACGGCCTGGGGCGAAACCTGCACGAAATTGGCAAGCTCTTCCTGGGTGACACCTTTTTCCTTGCGCAATCTGGCAATCTGGGTTCCGATGTTTTCCAGCGACATGGTTAAACCTTCCATTGTGATTTGGAAAGCGCGCTTTCTTGGTTACCATTATAGGAAAACCCGCAGTTGGATACAAGCGACGCGGGGACAACAAAAGCAACCGCGGGTTTAGCGGCACAACATAAATTTGACCCCGCCGGTATCGGCGGGGTCATTAGCTTATTATCGGTCGATATATGGGAGGGCAAAGGGATGAAACCTTCTGGC
>JAKPBM010000069.1 GCA_029778935.1 Bacillota bacterium
CTCCTCGGGGTTGCCGGCGCCATCGACGATGATGGTGTTCTCTTTGCTGACCTTGACCTGGCGGGCACGGCCGAGCTGAGACAGCTTGGTTTCACGCAGCTCCAAACCGAGTTCTTCGGAGATGACCTCGCCGCCGGTCAGGATGGCGATGTCCTTGAGCATCTCCTTGCGGCGGTCGCCAAAGCCCGGAGCCTTGACGGCGACGCAGGTGAAGGTGCCGCGGAGCTTGTTGACAATCAGGGTCGCCAGGGCTTCGCCTTCCACGTCCTCGGCGATGATGACGAGCTTCTTGCCGGCCTGGACAATCTGCTCCAGCACGGGCAGCAGTTCCTGAATGTTGGAGATCTTCTTGTCGGTGATGAGGATGAAAGCGTCGTCAATGACGGCTTCCATCTTGTCGGAGTCGGTCACCATGTAGGGCGTGATATATCCGCGGTCAAACTGCATGCCTTCGACGATTTCGGAGTAGGTCTCGGCGGTCTTGGACTCCTCGACGGTGATAACGCCGTCGTTGGAAACCTTGTCCATCGCGTCGGCGATCAGCTTGCCGATTTCGGTGCTACCGGAGGAAACAGAAGCAACCTGCGCAATTTCGTTGGTGCTGGAAACGGGAACCGAGATCTCCTTGATGGCGGCAACAGCCGCGTCAACAGCTTTCTGAATGCCGCGGCGCATGATCATGGGATTGGCGCCGGCAGCCAGGTTCTTCAAGCCTTCCCGAACGAGAGCCTGCGCCAGAAGGGTGGCGGTGGTGGTGCCGTCGCCGGCCACGTCGTTGGTCTTGGTGGCAACTTCCTTCAGAAGCTGCGCGCCCATATTCTCAAACGGGTCTTCCAGCTCGATTTCCTTGGCGATGGTAACGCCGTCGTTGGTAATTAGGGGAGAACCGTATTTCTTGTCCAGAACCACGTTGCGGCCTTTGGGGCCCAGGGTGATCTTAACGGTATCGGCAACCTTGTTAATGCCGGCTTCCAGAGCGCGGCGGGCATCCGCGTCGTATTTCAACAGTTTCGCCATAGGTTTACATGATCCTCCTCAAACTTTATAGGTTTTATTCAACAATGGCCAGAATATCGCTCTGACGGACGATGGTGTATTCCTCGCCGTCCAGCTTGATCTCGGTGCCGGAGTATTTGCTGGTGATAACCCTGTCGCCCACCTTGACGTTCATGACGACTTCCTTACCGTCCACGTTGCCACCCGGGCCGACGGCAACAACTTCGGCCACCTGGGGCTTCTCTTTGGCGGAACCAGTCAGGATAATGCCGCTTTTGGTTGTTTCTTCGGCTTCGACCATTTTGATGACAACACGGTCAGCCAAGGGCTTTAACTTCATGTTTGTCTTCCTCCTCAAATAGCATTGCTTGCGTAGTCTTTCTCAAGAAATTAGCACTCTTTGTCCCTGAGTGCTAACACCTATATCATAATGATTTCGGCATTCTTTTACAAGTAACATTATGCCCAAAATTCCCCAGTTGCAAATTATGCCATTTGCACAAAATTCATAAATTTTGGGCTTGTCCACACGATAAACAGAAAATTTCAATTTCGTTCATATTTTCAGGAAATTTCGATTTCCAAACAGTTTTTGCCGATATGCGAGGCGGTTTTTCGAAAATTATGCCATGTCCTCCACCGGCTGAAGACGCCAGATTTCCCGGTTATATTCGTCAATACACCGGTCGCTGGAGAAAAAGCCGGAAGCGGCGACGTTTTCTATCGCCTTTTCCCGCCACTCCCTGCGGTTTTGGTACAGTTCCGCCAGCTGCCGGCTCACCTTTGCGTAGCTTTCAAAGTCCGTCAGGCAGAGGTACGGGTCCGCCGGGCCGCCGTCGCCGTTTAATAGGTAGTCTTTCAGCGACGCTACGTTGGCCGGGAGGGTTCCGTCCGCCAACGCGTCCACGGCCCGGGCCAGCAACGGGTTTTGCCGGTAGAAAGAAACGGGCGGAACGCGGCCGGACCGGAACTGCCGGCGCACTTCCTCCTCCGTCAGGCCGAAAAGGAAGATGTTGTCCGGCCCCAAAAGCTCCGCCATCTCCACGTTCGCGCCGTCCAGCGTGCCGATGGTCAAAGCGCCGTTAGCCATCAGCTTCATGTTGCCTGTGCCGGAGGCCTCCTTGCCGGCCAGGGAAATCTGCTGGCTGATGTCGGCGGCGGGGATGATTTTTTCCGCCGCGGAAACGCTGTAATTCTCAACGAAAATCACTTTCAGCCGCCCCCGCACCCTTTTGTCGCTGTCCAGCAGTTTGCCGAGGGCGCACAGCAGGGCGATGACCTGCTTGGCCCGGGCGTAGCCGGGGGCCGCCTTGGCTGCAAAAATAAACGTGTGGGGCGGGTGGTCGGCGCCGTTTTCCACCATGTCGAAGTACAAAGCGAGGATAT
>JAKPBM010000091.1 GCA_029778935.1 Bacillota bacterium
CCGGATACCATTCCGACGCGGACTACCTGCTGATGCTTTTCAACTGCGTGCTCGGTCTGGTGACCATCCACATCCCCAGCTTTCTGGAGAAGAAGCTGCGGTTTGAAATCCCCGGCATGCTGTACGGATTTTACATAGTCTTTCTTTACGGCTCCATCTTTCTCGGGGAAGTGCGCAGCTTTTACTACCTGGTGCCCTTCTGGGATGTGGTCATGCACTTTCTCAGCAGCGTCATGACCGGTTTCTTCGGCCTGATGGTCGTAACCATTTTAAACCGGGACGAACACGTCTCCGTCCGCCTGTCGCCGATTTTTGTTGTGCTGTTTGCCTTTTCCTTCTCCGTCATGATTGGCGCCGTGTGGGAAGCGGTGGAATACCTGATTGACGGCGCATTGGGCGTCAACATGCAGAAATTCATCACCGCCGACGGGACGGTCTTCACCGGCCGCGCCGCCCTGAGCGACACCATGAAAGACATTATCGTGGACATTATTGGCGCGCTGCTTGCGTCCGTCATCGGTTACTTCTCCATTCGAAGAAACCTGCGCTGGTACATACCCGTTTTAAAACACGGGCCGCAGGAGGAATCCAGCGCCGAGCCGCCCGCGCCCGAAACGGAAAGCGAAGCCGGCCCCGCCGAAGAAAAGGAACCTGTTTTGCCCGCCTAAAGCAGCGGTGTTTTGGTTAGGTGAGAATATGCCGTCCGAACACAAACCTTTTCAGAAAAGCAACCTTCTAACCGTTCCCAACGCCATCAGCCTGTTCCGGCTGTGCCTGATTCCGGCCATCCTCTGGCTCTACCTGAAAAAACAAAGGTACGCCGCCGCGGGCGTGCTCACCCTGTCGGCGTTTTCCGACGTTTTGGACGGACGGATCGCCCGGCGGTACCACCTGGTCTCCGACTGGGGAAAAATCCTTGACCCCCTGGCCGACAAGCTGACCCAGATGGCCATGCTGGTGTGCCTAATGGGGCGGTACCCCTGGATGGCGTGGCTTTTCGGGCTGTTCTGCGTTAAGGAACTGCTGCAGGCGATGTTTGGGTATCTGGCTTTGCGCAAAACCGGCCGGGTCAGCAGCGCCAGATGGTACGGTAAGGCGAGCACCGTGACGTTGTACGCCGTCGTGGTGGTGCTGGTTCTCTCGCCGTCCCTGCCGGAAGCGTACGCCATAGCGCTGGCGGGGGTGAGTGGCGGCATGCTGATGCTGTCCTTGGTACTGTACGCCCGGCTGTATCTTCGCATGGCGCTGGGCGGGCGGTACCCGAAGTTTGCCGTGTATCTGGAGAAGATTCTCCCGCCGGTCTTCTGGCTGGCGGTGGTCATCGTATGCCTTATATACAAGGACGAAATCACGGTGGAGCGCATCGTGGACGCGCTGCCCAAGGACACGCTGGTCATCACCCTGTCGCTACTCCTCCTGTTTGCGGTGAAAAGCATTTCCCTTGTCATCTACAACGGCGTTTTGTACGCGGCCAGCGGGCTGCTTCTGCCCATGCACCGGGCGATTCTGGTTAACGCGGCGGGCACGGTCGTCATGTCGCTGATTCCCTATCTGGTGGGGCAGAAAGCCGGGGCGAAACTGCTGGAAAAACTTACAACCCGCTATCCAAAGCTGCAGGCGGTGCAGAAACTCCGGGGCGGCAGCGACTTTCTGTTTTCCACCCTCATGCGCGCCGTCAACGTGCCCTTCGACGTGGGCAGCGCCTATATGGGCGCGGCGGAGCTGGCCTTTCTCCCGTACCTTTTGGGCAGCGTCGCCGGTATGCTGCCGAGCATAGTCCTGCTTCCCATCCTGGGCACAAGCCTGCATGACCCCACTTCACCCCGTTTTATCGTGTCGCTGCTGGCCGACTGGTCGATTTCCCTCGCCGCGGCGCTGATGCTTTGGCGGGTAAAAAAGCATTCTTCCGCCGCCACATCCGCGACAAAGTGATAAAAGCCGCCTGGAGACAGGCGGCTTTTTGTTGCAAAGAACACAGCGTTCTACCCGCGAGGGTTTTCGAACATGGGAAATAGTGGTATAATTATAGGAAGCAGAGAAATCGCACAAGAAGAGGTGCACCATGGGATACATCATCGGAATTGACGTCGGCGGCAGCACGACAAAAACCGTAGGTTTCAAAGACGGCAAGCTGATCAGCCCCTGCATGGTCAAAGCCAACGACCCGCAGGCCTCCCTGTTCGGCGGGTTCGGCAAATTTCTGGCGGAAAACAACCTGAAGCTGTCGGAAATCGAGCGGGTCATGGTCACCGGCGTCGGCTCCTCCATCTTAAGCGGCTCCGTGTACGGCATTCCCGCCTACAAGGTGGACGAATTCCAGGCCATCGGCAAAGGCGGGCTGTTTTTGTCCGGGCTGAGCCACGCCATCGTGGTCAGCATGGGCACGGGCACGGCCATCGTCGCCGCCAGCAAGGACTACACCCGCCACATCGGCGGTACGGGTGTGGGCGGCGGCACACTGCTGGGCCTTTCCAACCGGATGCTCAACATCCGCGACTTTAACGCCCTGATTAAGATGGCAGAAGGCGGCTCTTTGCGCCATGTGGACCTGTTCGTCAACGACCTGACCTCGGAAATCATCAATACCCTGCCCGAGCAGGTCACCGCCTCCAACTTCGGGCGGATTTCCGACCTGGCCACCCCGGCGGACATCGCCATGGGGATTATCAATCTGGTGCTGCAGACAATCGGCGTTG
>JAKPBM010000094.1 GCA_029778935.1 Bacillota bacterium
CAGGCGAAAATCCTGGTACACGACCCCCATGGTGCGCCGCAGGGCGGGGATTTCCCGGGGCTTTAAGCGCATCAAATTGTACCCGTTCACAAAAGCAACGCCCGATTTGGGCGTTACTTCCGCTGTCAAAAGCTTTACCAGGGTGGTTTTGCCGGCGCCCGAAGGGCCGACGAGAAATACAAACTCTCCGGAATTGACCAGCATGCTGACCCCCGAAAGGGCGCGCACGCCGTTTTTGTATTCCACATAGACATCCGCTAGACGAATCAAGCCGTTATCCTCCCATGGAGCACGCAGAAATTTTAGATATCATCCTCTTCCCGGGACTCCAGGTATTTTTTCACCATCAAAGCCACTTTAAACACGATGGCGTGGTCGAACTCTCTCAAATCCAGGCCCGTAATCTTCTTAATTTTTTCCAGGCGGTACACCAGCGTGTTTCTGTGGACAAACAGCTTGCGGGAGGTTTCGCTTACGTTCAGGTTGTTCTCAAAGAACTTCTGGATGGTAAGCAGCGTTTCCTGGTCCAGCATGTCCACGGAGCCTTTTTTGAACACTTCCGTAAGAAACATCTTGCAAAGGGTCGTCGGAAGCTGATAAATGAGGCGGCCGATGCCGAGGTTTTCATAGTTGAAGATGGTCTTTTCCGAATCGAACACGCGGCCCACTTCGATGGCCACCTGGGCTTCCTTCAGGCCACGGGCCAGGTCCTTCAGCTGGGGAACGACGGTGCTGATGCCGATGACGCATTTGACAAGCAGCTCGGCGCTGATGGTGTCCTCGATTCCTTTGGCGATTTTACGAAGCTCCTTAATGTCCGTATTGGCGCGGACTTCCTTGACCACGGCCACGTCCTGCTCGTTGATGGAGATGACAAAATCCTTCTGCCGGTCGGGGAACAGGCTGGACAGGATGTCGTTGGTGGCCACGTCGAGCTTGTCCGTCATGCGGACTAAAAAGACCACCCGGGGCTGGTCCCCTGCGAAGTGAAGCTCTTTGGATTTGATGTAGATATCGCTGGGCAGGATGTTGTCAAGCATGATGTTTTTGATGAAAGTGGCCTTGTCGTGCTTTTCATCGTAATACTGCTTGACCCCGTTCAGCGCGACAACCACCGCGGAGCACAAAGCCGCCGCCTGGTCGTCGGTACCGTCGACAAACGCGGCGTACTCCATACGGGCGCCGCGCACTGCCAGAGATTTATATGTCATGCCGTTGAAGCGCACCGGCTCGGTGGTGTTGTTCAAAGCCTCGGCGGGATTTTCGTCGATTTCCCCGATTCGTTTCAGATCGCTACAGGCAATCACCGAACCGTCCGCGTCGATGACGCCGACCGTACGGTTGATTGCGTCTTTCATCTGCAACACCATGCCCTGGAAAAGCCTTCTTGACATTTTCCCAACCTCCAAACACCAGTTTCTAAGAAAGCACCGTCGTTTCTTAGCAATTTTGCATAATAATACAAATACCCATTTAAGTTAATTATACACCCTTTTTTGACACATTACAAGACCCCGCTTTCCCGCAAAACGTAAAAACGGCTGTAAATATGCAGTAGACGGGCCGTTTTATGCCGTTTTTGACAGGGACTGGCGGTTGTGCTATAATGGGTAAAACGCGCTGGGAGTGGATTTCTTGCTGGAATTCAATCTGGAAGAGGGTATGCCTTTGGTAAGCGAGGCCATGCAGAAGCTGGCCGCCATCCTCCGCCGGGAAAAAGCCGCGGGCACGAAAGTCTTTAAAATCATCCACGGCTACGGTTCCAGCGGCTCGGGCGGACGAATCCGCAAAGAAATCCGGAAATATCTGCAAATGTGCCAGTCCCGGGGGTTTATTACCGGCTTTATTCCCGGCGAAGAACTCTCCATTTTCAATGAAAAGACGCGAACCGCCCTCGCATTGTGCCCGGACCTTGCCAAAGACCGGGATTTAGAGCGCCATAACAACGGAATCACGGTGATTCTTTTATAAAAATAAAAAAGGAGACGCTTGCCGCATCTCCTTTTTTCCGCGCTTATTGCTCGTTTTCCCAGTTGTGGTAGATGTTCTGCACGTCGTCGTTGTCGTCCAGCAAGTCCAGCAGTTTCCGCATGTTCTTGATGTCATCCTCACTGGTCAGCGTCACCGTGTTGTCGGAGACAAGGCGGATTTCCGCCTGGGCAAACTCGTGCCCCGCGGCTTCCAGCGCGTCGCGCACGCTTTCAAAGTTTTCCGGGGAGGTTACGATTTCGAACATCTCCGCGTCGACGTTCACGTCGTCGGCGCCGGCTTCCAAGGCCTGCATGAGAATTTCGTCCTCATCCTGCCCCGTGTTTTCGATTACGATGATGCCGCGCTTGGCAAACTGCCAGGAAACGCAGTTGGACGCCCCCAGATTGCCGCCGCACTTGTCGAAGTAGTGGCGCATTTCGCCGGCGGTGCGGTTGCGGTTGTCCGTCAGCGCTTCCACGATGACGGCCACGCCGCCGGGGCCGTAGCCTTCGTAGGTGATGCTTTCGAAGTTGGCCGCGTCCGCGTTGGCGCCGGAATATTTGGCAATTATGCGCTGTATATTGTCGTTAGGTACGTTGAAGGATTTGGCAAGGGCGATGGCGTCACGAAGGGCGCTGTTGCTTTGGGGGTCGGGGCTTCCCTCTTTCAGGGCGATGGCGATCTTACGGCCGATTTTGGTGAAAATCTGGGCCTTTTTGGCGTCGCTGGCCTCTTTTCTGTGCCTGATGTTGTTCCATTTGGAATGACCTGCCATATGTTGTCCATCCTTTTAAATAAAGTGGCAATCACGACTGTGCGCCGTTTAGCGATGTATGATACAGTATTATACCACAATTGCGGAAATCGCACAAGAAGTTGTTTTCCCCTTTGTTTTGCGACGAAAACGGCCCCTTTTCGGGCGGATTAAGATAAAAGGAGCTTTTTATGTTTTACCGTGACACCTGGGCCGAAATCGACCTTTCCAAAGTAAGAAACAACATTCAAACCATACGCAGACTTTCCGGCAAAGAGCTTTTTGCCGTCATCAAAGCCAACGGCTACGGCTGCGGCGACGTGGAGCTGGCGAAAACCGCCATCGCCGCCGGCGCGGCGTATCTGGCCGTGTCCAGCCTGGACGAAGCGCTGCACCTGCGCAGAGCGGGGATCGACCACCCCATTCTGGTGCTTGAATACATGAACCCCGCCGCTTTGCCCGTCGCGAAAGAATACGGCGTCACGGCCACCGCTTCTTCCTCCCGCTGGGTGGAGGAAGCCCTCGCCGCCGACACAAAGGGGCTGAAAGTCCACATCAAGGTCGACACGGGCATGAACCGCATCGGGTTTACGGACATTGCCGAAATCGAAGCGGCCTTAAAAGCCCTTTCGGACAAGGGGCTGGACATCGAAGGCATCTACACCCACTTTGCCTGCTCCGACGACCCGGAAAACACCCTTTGCCAGCTCCAACTAGAGCGTTTCCAAAAGGTGCTCGGCCGCCTGGGCGCCCATCCCTTCCGCTACATCCACTGCGCCAACACCGACGCGGCGGTGCATTTCCAAGAAAACGTCAGCAATCCCGTCCGCTGCGGCA
>JAKPBM010000120.1 GCA_029778935.1 Bacillota bacterium
GGCTTTGTCGGCGGCACGGTGAGAAACGGCGGAAGGCGAAAGGCCGATGCCATCACCGGCCGGGACATCGTAACCCTCGACCTCGACCGCATCCCTGCCGGCGGCACCCAGGACGTGCTGCGCCGCGTGGACGGCCTGACCTGCGGCTACTGCGTCTACTCCACCCGCAAGCACAGCGAGGCCGGCCCGCGCCTAAGAGTCCTTCTGCCGCTGGACCGCACCGTCACCGCCGACGAGCACGAGCCCATCGCCAGAAAAGCCGCCTGGCTCATTGACCCCGCCATGGAGATGTTCGACCCAAGCACCTTCGAGCCGTCGCGGCTCATGTACTGGCCGTCCTGCTGCGCCGACAGCCAATACATATACGCCTACGGGGACAAGCCCTTCCTCTCCGCCGACGGGATGCTGGCGCTGTACGACGACTGGCGGGACGTGTCCTCCTGGCCGCAAACACCCGGTACGCAGGACGCGCCGAAGAAGCTGGCCGCCAAGCAGGGCGACCCGACGGCAAAAGAGGGCGTCGTCGGCGCCTTCTGCCGGGTGTATGACATTTACCGCGCCATCGAGGAGCTCATCCCGGGCACATACGAGCCCTGTGGACCCAACCGGTACACCTACACCGGCGGCAGCACAACCGGCGGCGCCGTGGTCTACGACAACGGGCTGTTTCTGTACTCCCACCACGCCACCGACCCCTGTGGCGGACGGCTGGTCAACGCCTTCGACCTGGTGCGCCTGCACAAGTTCGGTGAACTGGATAACGATGCCAAGCCCGACACGCCGACGAACCGGCTTCCCTCCTACGAGGCCATGTGTCGGTTTGCCGTGGCTGACGAGCAGGTGGCCGCCCTGCTGAAACAGGAGCGGTACGAAAAGGCGGCGCAAACGTTCCGTACTACGCCTGCGGGATCAGGCGGCGACTGGGTCAGTAGGCTGGAAGTCAACGGCCAGGGCGTGCCCCAGCGGACGCTGAATAACTACAAGCTCATCCTTTCAAATGACCCGCAGCTGGCCGGCAAAATCCGGCTAAACCTGTTCACCGGCCGCATCGACGTGACGGGCGAGCTGCCCTGGCCGCGTCCGGCCGGCAACGTCTGGACGGACGCGGACACCACGCAGCTGCGGGCGTATCTGGAGCCGCTGTGCGGCAAGACCAACAAGAACGACATCGCCGACGCGGTGGAAGCCTGCGCCAGCGAACAGGCCTACCACCCCGTACGGGACTACCTGACGTCCCTTCAATGGGACGGGCGGCCGCGGCTGGACACCCTTTTCATCGACTACCTGGGCGCCTGCGACTGTGACTACACCCGGGCAGTTACGCGGAAAAGCTTTGTCGCCGCCGTGGCAAGGGTGATGACGCCGGGGGTCAAGTACGACACGATGCCCGTGCTGATCGGACCGCAGGGGCGGCACAAATCGACCATCCTGGCCAAAATGGGCGGCGTGTGGTTCAGCGACAGCCTGCGCACCTTTGAGGGCAAAGAAGCTATGGAAACCATTCAGGGCACGTGGATTAACGAGATTGGCGAGATGCAGGCCATGGAGCGGTCGGAAATCAACGCCGTCAAGGCCTTTTTGAGCAAGCAGGTGGATTACTTCCGCGCCGCCTACGGCCGCCACGTGACGGAGAAGCCTCGGCAGTGCGTGTTTTTCGGCACGACGAACACAAGAGACTGCCTGCGTGACATCACCGGCGGCCGGCGCTTCTGGCCGATTGACATTGACGTGCAGCAGCGGACAAAGGACGTGTTTTTGCACCTGGACGACGAGCGCGACCAGATCTGGGCGGAAGCGTACGTACGGTGGCAGATGGGGGAACCGCTGTACTTGTCCAAAGAGCTGGAGAGGGAAGCCGCCAGGGAGCAGGAGAGCCACCGGGAGCGGCACCCGTGGGAAGGCCCCATCGAAGCGTTCGTGGCGAAACGGATACCCGAGGACTGGGAAGACTGGGATTTGACGCGGAGACGGCTGTTCTGGGCAGGCGGAATGCGGTACGACGGCAAACTGGTGGAGCGGAGACGCGTTAGCGCGGTGGAAATCTGGTGCGAGATGCTGAACCGGGACAAGAGCGAACTGACGCAGCGGATTACACGGGAAATCAACCAACTGCTGGAGCGGATGGAAGGGTGGACAAGCATAAACGGGGCGCGGCGATTTGGCGAGCCATATGGAAACCAGCGCGGCTTTGAGCGGATTGTGGCTACAGATTTGACTACAGATTGCTGACTACTCTTGCTACACCCCAAACTGGAAAGTGTAGTCAGATTTTTCCTTAGAGCGCCAAGGGATGCAACAGATACTACAGATACTACAGTTGATGAATAGGAAAAGAAATTTGAGAGGTTAGAGAGAAATATTTCCGCCTAACGCGCCTGTGCGCGTATATATATACGCGCGCGCGTGAAAGTGTGGAATCTGTTGTCAAGGGAGGTTTCGCCGTGCGCGAGAAGGACATCGAGCAATACCTGACCACCAGGGTTAAAGCGCTGGGCGGCAGGGCGTATAAATTCGTTTCGCCGGGGAATGCGGGCGTGCCCGACCGGCTGGTCTGCCTGCCGGGCGGCCGGGCGGTGTTCGCCGAGTTGAAGGCGCCGGGCCGTCGGCCGACAGCACTGCAGAAAGCGCAGATTGCAAGACTGGACAAGTTGGGGTTTGCCACCTACATACTCGACAGCAAAGAGGCGGTGGACGGCTTCCTCGACGCCATTCAGCAGGAGGCGGCGAAGCGTGAGGTTTGAACCGCTGCCGTATCAGCAGTACTGCATCGACCGGCTTGTCCACGACCCGGCCGTGGGGCTGTTCCTAGAGATGGGTTTGGGCAAGACCGTCATCACCCTGACGGCCATCAACGAGCTGCGGTATTACCGCTTCGCCGTCAGCCGCGTACTGGTCATCGCCCCGAAAAAGGTGGCCGAAGCCACCTGGAGCCGGGAAGCGGCCAAGTGGGATCACCTGCGGCACCTGCGGGTTATTCCCGTGCTGGGCAGCCAGGCAAAGCGCGTCCGGGCGTTGAATACGCCGGGCGACGTCTGGGTCATCAACCGGGAGAATGTGCCGTGGCTGGTGGAATACTACCGCAACGCCTGGCCCTTCGACATGGTGGTCATCGACGAGAGCACCAGCTTCAAAAGCCACCAGGCGAAACGGTTCAAGGCGCTGACGTGGGTGCGGCCGCATATGCAGCGGGTTGTCCTGCTGACCGGCACGCCGGCGCCTAACGGGCTGCTGGACTTGTGGTCGCAAATCTACCTGCTGGACCAGGGAGAGCGGCTGGGCAAATACATCACCCACTTCCGGGAGCGGTACTTCGAGCCGGATCAGCGCAACGCCCACCAGGTGTTCAGCTACGCGCCAAAGCCCGGCGCCGACGAGAAAATCCGGCGGTTGATTGGCGACATCTGCGTGAGCATGAAGGCCGAGGACTACCTGCAGTTGCCGGACATGGTGACAAACGACATCCCCGTCGTGCTGGACCCGGCGGCAAAGCGTCTGTACGACAAGCTGGAACGGGAGATGCTGTTGCAGGTGGACGAAAGCACCATCGACGCAGGCACGGCGGCGGTCTTGTCCAACAAGCTGCTGCAACTTTGCAACGGGGCGGTGTACGACGAGAACCGAAACGTGGTGGAAATCCACGGATGCAAAATCGAGGCCTTTCGCGAGCTACTGGAACAGCTGAACGGCCAGCCGGCGCTGGTGTTCTACAACTTCCGGCACGACGCCGACCGCATTGAGAAAGCCTTGGCCGGAAGCAACCTTCGTGTCCGAAGGCTTGCAGGACCTGCTGACCAGCAGGACTGGAACGAACGGAAAATCGACGTGCTGCTGGCCCATCCGGCCAGCACGGCCTACGGGCTAAACCTGCAGGACGGCGGGAATCACGTGATCTGGTTCGGGCTGAACTGGTCGCTGGAGCTGTACCAGCAGGCCAACAAGCGGCTGCACCGCATGGGGCAAAAGCAGAAGGTGATTGTGCACCACTTGTCTGTTGTCGGCGGACGGGACGAGGACGTGGCGGCGGCGCTGGCGGACAAAGGCGCTACGCAGGACAGGCTGATAGAGAGTTTGAAGGCAAGAATCGAGAAGGCGAGGGCGAGTGTATGAACAAACTGATGTTTGAGCGGATTATTAGTGAACAGATCAACAAGTGTTTCGACATACTGTGCGCTAAGGCAAAAGAGTATGCGACCGAAGATCGGTTGCACAACTTCAAACAGGCCGCACACCTGCAGCGGTGCACGCCTATCCAGGCGTTGGCGGGCATGATGGCTAAGCACACCGTTTGCGTGTACGACATGTGCGTGAGTGGGAACAACTATCCGCAGGCAATATGGGATGAGAAAATCACAGACAGCATTAACTACCTGCTGCTTCTGGCGGCGTTGTTACGTGAGGAGGAAAGAGTTTGAATCTTGCTGATATTCTCGTACAGTATCTGTCACTAGGTATTTTGATAATTAACATCTTCCAGCTTTTTGTCGCAATCAAGGCGTTGCGAAGAAAGAGGTGACCGGATGACAGCCAAGGAATTTCTTTCCCGGTACAAGACCATCGACCGGGAGATCGACTGCATGATGGCGGAACTGGGCCGGCTGCGGGCGCTGATGTATCAGACCGGCAGCAGCGCAAACGCCCATCCGCGAAGAAGGGGAAAACAATCCGGCGCGAGTTTCGAGAAAATCGTCGCCAAGTACATAGACCTGGAGAACGCCATGAACGAGAAAATCGACCAGCTGCTGGACGTCAAGGCGGAGATTGAACAGGCCATCGATCGTGTGGAAGACGACACGCTGCGGTTGCTGCTTCGGCTGCGGTACATGAAGGGGATGACGTGGGAACGGATCGCGCTGGAAATGCATTACAGCTATATGCACGTATGTCGCCTGCATAGACTGGCGTTGCAGAAAGTAAAAATGTGATAGAATGTTATACTCATAATCTGTTAACATTAAACTGGACAAGAAAACAACAATGGCCGCTTCCAATCAGAAGCGGCCATTTGGTTGAAAAGGAGGCGTACCGTTGGACTGGAAAGCCAAGGCCCTGGAAATGTGGCGGCAGAAGTACACGTGGGGACAAATACTGGAAGCGCTCCGTGATTGCTTTTCCGGAAAGACGGATAAACAGATAATCGATTCCATACGCTCATACATCCGCGGTACGCCGGAGTATAAGGCGGAACATCAAAAGGGCGAGTCGCCGCGAGAAGTGACGGACGAGCAAATCCTGAAAGCGCTCGAGGCAAAGCGCAAGCCGCAGGAGACGGCGGAAATCCTCCATATGCCGATAATGGACTTCGTCCGGCGGGTGGATAAACTCACCGAGAAGTACAACATCAAAGAGGCAAACGGGCTGATCTGGCTGGAAAAATCGCCGGTGGCGGAGGAAAGAGAAGAACGGGAGGCCTACACCGGCGAGGAGGAAATAGTCTTTGGCCTGATCGGTGATACCCACCTTTGCAACAAAAACCAGCAGCTGACATACTTGCATCAGTTTTACGACCTATGCGAGGCCGAATGCGTGAGAACTGTATACCACGTCGGCGATATCAGCGACGGGTATTATCCAAATCGGCCGGAGCACATATACGAGCTATTTAAGGTGGGAGCCGACGCGCAGGCCGAATACATAATCGAGAACTACCCGCGGCGGAATGGCGTCGTGACAAAATTTATCACGGGGAACCACGATGCCACGCACATGAAAAACGGCGGCACGGATATAGGAAAACACATTGCGGCGGCCCGGGACGACATGGAATATCTGGGCTATATGACTGCGAAAATATGGCTAACTCCGCATTGTGATCTTGATTTGCTGCATCCGCTGGACGGCGCGGCATATGCGCTATCTTATCCGGTGCAGAAACACATCGACGCGCTACAGGGCGGGAAGAAACCGCGTATACTGGCGTTTGGACACTATCATAAAAACTTATATATGTTCTACCGCAACATACACGCGATTTGCGTTCCGTGCTTCGAGCAACAGACTACGTTTATGAGGGGCAAGCGCATATCGGCAACCGTTGGCGGGTACATCGTAACAATCAAGTGCACGCCGGAGGGTATTGTGCGGGAGATTATACCGCGCATTGTGGTGTACGCGGACATGATACCGGATGATTATTAAAGGCCGCACCACCTGCCGATTAGAGCGCGGGCATATGGGCGGGTAGGGACAGGGCATTGTAAGGCGTAAGGGTAGGGTGGGAGGGGATAAAGTAAGGTGGTGATGATATGGGTGAGATGACGCCAAAGCAAAAGAGGTTTGCGGACGAGTATATGATAGACCTCAACGCGACAGCGGCGGCGATACGCGCCGGGTACTCTGCTAAGACAGCGTGCGAGCAGGGGGCGCGACTGCTAGCAAATGTTAAGATCGCCGATTACATCAAACAGCGGATGGCAGAGCGGGAGCGTCGCACAGAGATAACGCAGGACAGGGTTGTGCAGGAGCTGGCGACCATTGCGTTTGCCGATATGGCGGATTTTGTGCAGGTCGTGGACGACGGGAGCGAGGTTGTCGCGCTGGAGCTGGATAAGATACCGCCGGACAAGCGCGGGGCGATTGCCAGCATCAAGCAGGGCGCTAACGGCATCGAGGTTAGACTCAACGACAAGGTCAAGGCGCTGGAGCTCCTGGGCAGGCACCTGGGCATGTACAACGACCGGCTGCAGCTGTCCGGTCGTGTTGACGTGGGCGCACACAAACTTGACGCGATACTGGAGCAGCTAAGCGATGAGTGACGTCCTGCTGTCGCCAAAATATAAGGCGTTTTTGCGGCACAATGCCCCGGTGGAGTTTTTGGAGGGGACGACCTACGCGGGCAAGACAACGGTCGGTGCGCTCAAATTTATGCTGCGCGTGGCTAAGTCGCCGCGGCAGCTGCACATCTTGTCCGGCCTCGACACCGGCACGATCGAAAAAAACATAATCAACAAGGAGCTCGGCATCCTCGATATTTTCGGCCCGCTGGTGGAGTACAACGCCGGCGGCAAGGGGCAACACAGCCTGCCCCACATCGCCTTCCGGGATAAAATCATCTATGTGCTGGGCTACGACAACAAGGCCCGATGGAAAAAGGCGCTGGGCGGACAGTATGGGTGCCTGTACATCGACGAGATAAACATCGCCGACATGGACTACGTGCGTGAGGCGTCGATGCGGTGCGATTATCTTATAGCGACGCTCAACCCGGACGACCCG
>JAKPBM010000141.1 GCA_029778935.1 Bacillota bacterium
TGCCGATTTTGCCGCCGCAGGCAGAGCAGCTTCTCTGCCTGCGGCTGTCACTTTGAGGAATAAAGGAGAAGGCTATGTACGTTCTGGGTTTGGAGGCCAGCACCTCCGCCGCCAAAGCCATGCTTTGGAAGGAAGGCGAGGGTGTCGTGGCCGTCAAAATGGCGGAATACGCGCCGGAAGACGCCAACGTAACGACTATTGACGCCGACGCGGCGGTGAAAGCCACTTTGGCCTGCGGCCGCGCATTGCTGGAAGAAACCGACCGGCCGGAAATTGCCGCCATCGGCCTTTCTTCCATCTGGCACAGCTTATTGCTTCTGGACGAAAACGACCGGCCGCTGACAAGGGTTTATACCTGGGCCGACACTTCGCCCGCCCCCACCGTCGCTAATAACCGTGCCGACGGGGCGTTGGCGGAAAAGCTGTACCGCTCCACCGGCTGCGTCATCCACAGCATGTACAACCTCTGGAAATGGATGCATCTAAAGGAAACGGGCAGCGTCCCCGCCCAAACGAAGCGCTTGTCCGGCCTGGGCGAGTATGTGACCTTTGCCTTAACGGGCAAACACATCGTTTCCGCGTCCCTTGCTTCCGGCAGCGGGTTTTTAAACCTTGCGACAAGACAATACGATGAAGAAGTGCTCGCTTTGGCGGGGCTTACCGCCGATATGCTGCCCGTTCCGGTGGAACCTTCCGAAGGGGCGGGTCTTTCGGCTTATGCTGCGGCCGAGCTGGGCCTGCCCGAGGGGACTCCGGTCTGCGCCTGCGGGCCGGACGGCGGATTAAACCACGTCGGCGCCGGCGGCCTTTCGGGCAGTGTTATGACCCTGTCCGTGGGTACCAGCGGCGCGCTGCGCATGGGCGTTGCGAAACCTACGGTCATGGAAAAGCCCTCCACCTGGTGCTACTACGGCGGGGAAGGGCGGTATATCGCCGGCGCGGCCACTTCCGGCGCGGGCAACTGCGTCAAGTGGTTTGCCAAAGACGTGCTTTTAGGCGCAAAAACCTACAAAGAGCTGGACGCTATGGCGGAAGCCGCCGTAACGGAACCCAACGGCCCCGATGCCCCGTATTTCTTGCCCTTCCTGTTCGGCGAGCGCAGCCCCGGCTGGAAAGACACGCGCCGCGGCGAATTTGCCTGCTTGAACGGCTCCCATACCGCCGCCCATATGTACTATGCCGTGCTGGAAGGCGTGCTGTTCAACCTGTACCAGAACTACACGGGGCTGGTGGAAGCGTCGGGCACGGTTCCGACGGAAATCAGCGTGTCCGGCGGCATTGTGTTCTCGCCCTTCTGGCTGCAAATGGCGGCGGATTTGTTCGGCGTGCCCTTATGCGAAAACACCCACGAGCACGCTTCGCTGCTGGGCGCGGTGTTTATGGCCCGTAAGAAAGCCGGTTTTATCCCGTCTCTGTGCGTGCCCGCCGGGGAAGGGAAGGTCCACGGGCCAAACCCCGAAGGCGCCAAACGCCTGCGGGAGCGTTTTGCCCGCTGGAGCGAACTTTACAAGGCGCAAATCGTCTAAACTCCCGTTATTAAAGGATTGGACTCAACATGACACTCAAAGAAAAAGCCCTGGCCCTGCATGCACAGTGGGCCGGCAAACTGGAAATCGCGGCCAGAGCGCCGGCGGAGACGAGGGAAGACCTGTCCGTCGCCTACACCCCCGGCGTGGCGGAGCCGTGTCTGGCCATCGCCGTTGACCCGAGCCTTTCCTATATATACACCCGCAGGCACAACACGGTGGCGGTGATTACCGACGGCACGGCGGTGCTCGGCCTGGGCGACATCGGCCCGGAAGCCGGCATGCCGGTCATGGAAGGCAAGTGCCTGCTGTTTAAGAAATTTGCCGATATCGACGCCATTCCCCTCTGCCTGCGTACCAAAGATACGGACGAGATTGTTAAGACCATCGCTTTGCTGGCCGGCAGCTTCGGCGGCGTCAACCTGGAAGACATCGCCGCGCCCCGCTGCTTTGAGATTGAGCGGAAACTGCAAGCGCTGGTCGACATCCCTGTCTTCCACGACGACCAGCACGGCACGGCCATCGTTGTGGCGGCAGCGCTGCAAAACGCTTTGCGCCTGGCGGGCAAGGGAAAAGAGTTTGTCCGCCTGGTGATTAACGGCGCCGGCGCGGCGGGCATCGCCATTGCCGAACTGCTGCTTTCCCTGGGGTATGAAAACATCACCCTATGCGACCGCAAGGGCGCTATCTACGAAGGCGCCCCCTACAACAACCCCGCCCAGGAGGACATCGCCCGCCGCACCAACCGGGATAAGCGCGCGGGCACTCTGGCCGACGTAATCCAAGGCGCCGACGTGTTCATCGGCGTGTCGGGGCCGGGGGCGCTGACAAAGGAAATGGTCGCTTCCATGGCGGAAAAGCCCGTCGTGTTCGCCATGGCCAACCCCGTGCCGGAAATCATGCCCGACGAGGCCATATCCGCCGGCGCGTATATTGTGGGCACGGGGCGGTCAGACTTTCCCAACCAGATTAACAACCTGCTGGCTTTCCCCGGCGTGTTCCGGGGCGCTCTGGACGTGCGCGCATCGGTCATCAACCAACCCATGCGCCATGCGGCCGTGGAAGCGCTGGCAGGCTGCGTCCCCGAAGGGGAGCTGTCGCCGCAGAAAATCCTGCCGGACTGCCTGGACAGGCGCGTCGTGCCGGCGGTGGCGGCGGCGGTGGCCCGGGCGGCCCGCGAATCCGGCGTCGCAAGGGTGTAACGGGGATTACTTTACAGAGATAAAGGAGAGAGATATCGAAAATGGAAAAGAACACGCGCATTCAACCGCGTCAATGGGTGAAAACTATGGCTTGGCGGTGGGCGTTTTTGGCGCTGCTGCTGGGCATCAGTGTGTTTGCGACGCCTGTAGCGGTGCGGGCTGAATATATCGGTATCTCCGACCCGGCTGACGTCCCCGAACCGGAGGCAAGGGCCGCCTACGTGGTGGAACTGACCACCGGCATCTGCATTTACGGCAAAAACGCCGACGAAAAGCTGTACCCGGCCAGTACGACCAAGCTGATGACGGCGCTGCTTATTGCGGAGCACGGCAACCTGTCCGACATTGTGACCTTTTCGGCCCACGCCGTCAACAGCATCCCCTACGACACCATGCACATTTCCATCCAGCCGGGCGAACAGCTGACATTGGAGCAGGTGCTCCACGCCATCCTGATTCAGTCGGCCAACGAAGCGTGCATGGGCGCGGCGGAGCATATCGCCGGTTCGGTGGAAGCCTTTGTCAACATGATGAACGAGCGGGCGCAGGAACTGGGCGCGACCAACACCCACTTTGCCAACCCCCACGGGCTGCACGACCCGGAGCATTACACCACCGCCCACGACCTGGCGCTGATCATGCGGGAGGTTTTGAAAAACGACGTTCTGGTGGAGGTCATGTCCAAGCCCACCTACACCATCCCGCCCACCAATAAGACAAGCACCACACGGTATCTCACCAACTCCAACAAGCTCATCCACAAGAACGGGCAATACTTTAACGACAAAGTCATCTGCGGCAAGACGGGGTACACCACCCCGGCAGGCAACACCCTGGTGACCTACAGCGAAGTCAACGGCCTGCAATATATCATCGTCATCATGAAGGCCGGGCAGGGCAAGACTTTCTTAGGGACTAGCGCCCTGCTGAACTATTTTGCGCAGAAGCTGAAACCCGTCACCGTTACCAACGTCTTTGACTACGCGGTGGCCGTCCCCTCGGCAAACGGGGAGGTTGTGTATCTGCAGCCTAAGGAAGGCTTTACCCTGCTTTCCTATCGGGACGACGCGATGACCGATTTGCGCATGGACTATTCCGTGCCCGAAGTGATAACAGAGCCGGTCAAAGCGGGTACGCCCCTGGGCACGATTCAGGTGTTCTCCGGCGACCGGCTCATCGGCCAGACGGAGATGGTCGCCAGGGCGGACTACGGGTTCGAGCAGCCCGTCGTACAGACGACGGATTTGCCCCGGACCGAGCCGGTGACGACGCAGCCTGAAGCGCCAAGGAAGGTTGGCGGCGTGGCGAAGTTTTTCCGGTTTGTGCTGATTGCTTTGGGCGTGGTGGTCGCGTTTCTGGCGGTGTACTTTGTGATTGCCGTTATCTCCGCCGTACGGTATAAAAAGCGCTGTAAGCGGCTGCAGGGGAATTTTGCTTTTGGCGAAAGGAATGGAAGCGGGCATGAAGAATGATGGCGTCCGGAATCTGCGAGGAATTCGGCTGGAGTCGGCCCTGTTCGGGCTGCTGGGTTTAGCCGCCGGCGCGGTTCGGTATTTTCACCTGCGCACCGGCTTTGAGCCGGCGGACAATCCGGAAATCGCCGGGCTTGCCGTTCCGGGCAATCTGTACGGCATGCTGCTTGCGACGGCTTCCGTTCTGGTCTGCATCTACTTGCTTGTGTCCTTCGGAATTTCCCGTTTCAGCTCGGAAAGCGGGGCCGAAACGGTGGTGCCGGGCCGGGTGAACGGGAAGGCGCGGACGTTTCTGATTTTGTCTGCCCTGCTTGCCTTTTTCGGCGCCGTTTTGCAGTTTGTTGACGCCTTTTCCCGGTTTTCCATCTGGGGTATAGTGTCCGGCGGCCTGCTGTTTGGCGCAGGCGCCGCTGCGGTGACGACGGCCCGGGCCATGGGAAGCCGCGCAAGAGGCGAGGGAACCAACCCGCCGAGCGTACTGCTGGCGGTGTTCTGGGCCTGCGCGTGGCTGGTGGAGATGTACCAGGGCGTTTCGAGAAGCCCGACGCTGCTGAGGTACATTTTCCCCGTGTTGGGTGTGATTTCCCTGATTTTGCTGTTTTACTTCTGCGCCGGCTATGTGTTTGCTAGGGCGAATCTGTCGGCCGTGTTCTGCGGCGTGAAGGCCATGCTCTTTTTCGGCCCCATGAACATCGTCGGGGAAACGCTTTTTGCCTGGCAGGAAGGCACCCTGCTGACGAGAAACGGGCTGTTTTCCGTTGTGCGGCCGGAAGTGTTTCTTCTGTACGGCGTGTGTTTTGCCGTCGCCGTGCTGTGCCTTGTGCGGGCGAACACCGTGCAGACAGCCGTGCCGTCAGAAGAGGAGAAGGCCGGCGAGCTCGGCGACGCGGCGGCTTCGAATGTCGAAGCGGACGCTGCGGAGACGGATTCCGATGTTCCGGATGCTGATTTGGCGGCGGAAGAAACGGATACCGCGGCGCCGGATGCCGGAAAGGCTGAAGAAAAGAGCGAACCGGCGGACGAACTGTAAACTAAACCGGGAGCAAAATCCATTTTCCTGTCATACAAATCGAAAAATCGGCTTATTATAATGGTAAAAAACTGCTCTTTTCCGCAAACCCCGGGGGTGGCGGCGAAGAGCAGTCTTTTCCCATTTCAAATTTTTGCAGGAGGGTCGTTTTGTGAAATCCCTGTGCCGGACTATTTTGGATATGCCGGAGTTTGCCGGCCTGAAAAGCCGATTGGAAGGCTCGGGCGGGGTGACGATGGTGTGCGGCGTGCCGCCCGCCTTTCGCGCCATCCTGGCCGCCGCCATCCGGCGGGAAACGGGCCGGTTTACGGCGATTCTGTGCGCCACCGACGCGGCGGCGACGGCCATGGCGGGGGACGTTTCGTTCTTCTCCGGCCTGGAAGGCGTCGTTTTGCCCGGCCGCGAGCCGGTGTTCTACCCGGTGGAAGGGATTTCCCGCTCCTTTGAACAGCAGCGGCTGGCGGTGTTCCACCAGGTGCTGCAGGGGCAGGCGGGCTTTCTCATCGCCACGCCGGAAGCCCTTATGCTGCGCACCGTCCCGCCGGCACTGCTCAAAGAATCCGTCATCAAACTGGCCGTGGACGAAGACTATCCCATGGACGAACTCACGGAAAAACTCGTTGCCATGGGCTACCGCCGGGCCGACCAGGTGGAAGGCCCGGGCCAGTTTGCCCGCAGAGGCGGCATTCTCGACGTGTTTCCCGCCCAGCTAAGCCAGCCCGTCCGCATTGAGTTTTTCGGCGACACCGTCGACGCCATGGGCGTGTTCAACCCTGTTTCCCAGCGGCGGACGGACAATCTGCGCCGGGTGGAAATCCTGCCGGCGGGGGAAGTCGTTCCCGCCATGGCCCCGGGGGGACTGGCAGTGCTTGCGGAAAAGGTGAGAAACCTTTTAAAGGGCAAAAAGAACGTGCCCCAGAAGCTGTCGGAAACCATTGCGGCGGACGCGGCGGCCCTGGAAAACAACACGCCCCTTACGGCGGCAGACCGGTACCTGCCGCTGATCTACCCCGATTTTGCCTGCGCTTTGGACTATTTGCCCGAAGACACGGTGTTTCT
>JAKPBM010000011.1 GCA_029778935.1 Bacillota bacterium
AAACAGCTCTTTCGAATCCATGTCCTGCACCGAGATGAAGTCGTCGGGGAGCTTAAAGGGAATGGAACGGTGCAGCTTGATGTTTTCGTACGTTTTGCCCTCGTAGTCCAGGCACAAAAACTGGCCGTTTTTCAGGTAAAAGCGGGCTTTTTCCGGATCCAGGTACTGAATGCCCGACAGAGTGATAATCGAATTTTTCTCCATAGTATGCCATCCTCTCCGCTATTCGCCAATGCCGATGAATTTGAGAGCTTCCATTTGCAGGTTGTAAAGCCGGCGGTAGGTGCCGTCTTCCTTCTTAATCAGCTCCGTATGGGTGCCGTATTCCACGACGCGGCCCTTGTCGATGACGGCTAAGACGTCTGCGTCGCGCAGGGTGGACAGACGGTGGGCAATGGCAATGGTTGTGCGGCCTTTCTGCAGTTGGGCCAGGGAGTTTTGAATGTTCCGCTCGGTTTCCGTGTCCATGGCGGCCGTCGCTTCGTCCAGAATCAGGATGCTGGGGTTCTGGATGATGGCGCGGGCAATGGAAATCCGCTGCCGTTCGCCGCCGGAAAGCCCTTGCCCGCCGGCGCCGACCCAGGTTTCGTACCCGTCGGGGAACTTCACGATGAAGTCGTGGGCGCAGGCCGCTTTCGCCGCCGCGATGACTTCCTCCATGGAGGCGTCGGGCCGGGCGTAGCGGATGTTGTCGGCGATGGTGCCGATAAACAGGTAAATGTCCTGGGAGACAATACCGATGTTCTTGCGCAAATCTTCGGTGGCGATGTCCTTGATGTTGTGGCCGTCCAGGTAAATGGCGCCTTCCAGGGGGTCGTACAGACGGGCGAGCAGGTTGACCAGGGTGGATTTGCCCGCACCCGTTTTGCCGACGATGCCGAGCATCTGGCCGGCTTTTACTTTCAGGTTCAGGCTGCGCACGACGGGCCGGCCCGGCTCGTACTCGAACATGACGTCTTTTGCTTCAAAGTCGCCGCGGATGTTTTCCAGCCGGACGGGGTTTTCCGCCTCGGGCAGGTCGGACTCGGCGTCGATAATTTCGAAAATGCGCTGGGCCGAGTCGACGCAGACGGCCCACCAGTTGGCCACGTTGGAGAAAAAGCCCAGCGGCTCAAACAGCATGTTCATGTACACCGAGAAGGTCATCAGAATACCCAGGGACAGCTCGCCCCGGATGACCATCACGGAGCCGGCGCCCAGCAGCACCACGCTGGTCAGGCGCATGATTAAGCCGATGAGCGGGTACACCGTGTTCTGTGCCACGCCGATTTTCGTGTTGGAATCGAACACGCGGGTGCTGTACTCGGAAAAACGCTCGTTTTCCGCTTCCTCCTGGGTGAAAGCCTTGATGACCCGCTGGCCGTACAGAGCGTCGGAGAGCAGCGAGTGCATCCGGGAGGCATAAACCCAGTTGGCGTGGTACAGGCGGCGGAAGAACTTCATGACCAGCCAGTAGCCGAGCACGATAATCGGCACGCTGATAAACACCAAAAGCGTCAGCTTCCAGCTGATGGAGAACATGATGGCGAGAACGCCGATGAACGTAAACGAACTGGTAAAGAGATAGGGAACGCCGTCAATGAAGAAATAGTAGACGTTGTTGGCGTCGCCTGTGACGCGGGTCATCAACGAACCGGTCTGCTTGCTGGTATAAAAGCCCACGCCCAACCGCTGCATGGCGCTGAAGATGAGCATCTTCATGTCGAAGACAACCCGCGGCACCACGCCGGCAATATAGCGGGAGCGCACAATCTGCAGGGAGTAGTTGACGATGCGCATCGCCACCAG
>JAKPBM010000165.1 GCA_029778935.1 Bacillota bacterium
ACAATTAGCTCGCATTTCGCCAATTTTTCCTTGACCGGCGGCCCTTTGCCCGGTATACTGGCATTGGCGAAAGGAGGAGCCGCCATGAAACTGATTGCCCACCGGGGCGCGTCCCTGCTGGCAAAGGAAAACTCCGTCGAGGCGCTTGTGAAAGCCGCGCGGCTGGGAAGCGACGGCGTGGAATGCGACATTCGCCTGACGAAAGATTTGCAATATGTGCTGTTCCACGACGACAGCCTGCAGAGGCTGGCAGGCGCGGACTGTAAAGTAACAGACTTGACATTGGAAGAAATGCGGGAAATCCTGCGTCCGGCCGGATACGGCGTGACAACGCTTGCGGAACTGCTTGCGGATTACCGTGAAAACGCCCCCGTGCTGCTGCACAGCAAGCTGGAACGGCTGCCGGAGGAGCTGCTTTCGGCCCTTTCCAAGGCTTCCATCCGGTTTATCCTGGGGGTCTCAAGAGCTGAGGAAGCGGCCAGGTGCCGCCAGTATTTTCCCAAAGAGCAGGTGCTGGCCTTCATGCCGAAAAAGGAAGACGCGGAGGTGTTTGCCCGGGCGGGGGCGGGGATTTTGCGCCTGTGGGAAAACTGGCTTTGCGAGGGGATGATCCGGGAAGTAAAGGAAACCTTCGGCCGGGAAGTTTGGATTATGGCCAGGCACCCCGAAACGGGCATGAACGGAAACGAAGAGTCCCTGGATTTTCTCCGGAAGGAGGGCGCCGACGGCGTGCTGTTAAACGACATCGCGCTGGGGCTGGATTGGAGACAAAAGCGGGCGAACGGGTAAGGGGTACGGCTTGGATTTTTCCTTGCAAAAAGCGGCCGGTTTGGCTTGATATAAGGGCGGCGGGTCGAGAGTATGCCTGCTATGCGCAGGCGAGGCGGTGCGCCGGTTTGGCAGTCTGCGGCGCTGTAGGCGCTTGTTCGAATGGACGGCAGGCCGGTTTGCCCTGCTATATGCGACAGCAAAGGGACGCAGAGCCAAGTTATGCAGGCGGGGGCGTTCGATATGCTTGAAAACGACGGGCGCAAGCATACCTTGCTAAACAGACAGCCTGCCGCCGGTGCGCTTGATAAGCTTCATCTTGCTGGGCGGTAGCGAAGGGAAGCGGAGCGCCTGGTTTTGCAGACGGCAGACGCATGCCAAAAGGTGCCCTTAACCATGAATGCGGTGCTGCCGAAGCGCCTAGGCATTCATACGCGGAAGGACAGTTGCCGGCCCGGCTAAAGGCGCGCAGGAATTACCTTACATATATAACTATAACCCTGCCAAATGTACTGTTGTTAAAAAACCACAGCAAATAAACAGCAATCCAAACGCTACAACACGACGCCATATCCCCACCGAAAATGCCAGAAAGGACGGGAACAGGATGAAACGGTTTTGGCTGCTATGTGTTGGTCTGCTGTTGCTTTCCGCCTGTTCGGCACAACAGCCGGCAACGGACACCTCTTTTTCGGACACCGAACCCGCCGCGACCCCGCAGGATACGGCAACGACGGAGCCTGCGGAACTACCCGCACAGCCCAGTTCCCCCGAACCTCGCAGTTACGGCTTTTACCTTTCGGAAGCCCGCAAACTGTATAACTTAGTCGACCTAAACGACCCGCACCTGTCCGCGACGGGCGATTCCAGCAACTACGCCTGGGGCACGTCCTACGCCATGACGGCGCTGTACACGGCGTACCGGGTCACCAAAGACACGGCCTATCTGGATATGTATGCCCGGGTCTGTTACCACCTGCTGTCAACGCTTGCGGACAAGGACGGCGACGGATACCTTGGCTGGGGGACAGGCACCTACAATCAGGGCCAATACGACGAGTTTGCCGTCCATACGGGGCTAACGGCCAAGGGGCTGGCGGACTTTATCCTGCTGATCAAAAGCGACCCCTCGCTTTCCGACCGCCCCGTGCTTATAGAGCGCCCGGAGGAAGGCACGATGGGTGAGCTTGCGGAACGGGCCCGGATAGCTGTTGACGAGCACTTACTCCCCGCGTTTGAGCGGGATTTTTCCAAAACCTTCGGCATCTACATGAACCGTCCCGGCAGCGGCAATTACAGCGGCGCGCTGGGCGAATACAGCCTGCCTCACAACCAGTATCTGGCCATGAGCACTGCCATGTACACCATGGCGCTGGTATCGCCGGAGAAGGCGAAGTTCTACGTCTCCCGGGCAGACACCCAGTCCGCCGTGTTCAAAGGCTGGATCCGCCATAAGGCGGACGGCTTTGTCGCCTGGAACTACGACAACACTTTCCACGCCGGCGACCACGACCACGTCGTCGCCGAGGACTTCTCCCACGCCATACTCGACTACCAGGCGGCCATCGAGGCCTACCACCGGGGCAATGTGTTTACCCTGGAGGATCTGGCCCTGTTTGGCAAAAATTTGGCGGAGAACATGTTCAACGGCGATTACGATAACGTGAAGCTGGCCTACCATGTAAGCGGCGGGCGGTTTGCGGACTTTTCCGGCGAGCCGTACCTGTACAACATCCTGCTGTCGCCCTTCCATGCAGGCGTCTGGCCTATCTGCGAGGCGGGCTGGACGGAGCGGACGACCGACGCGGCGTTCCTTCTGGCCTGGCATCCGGATGCGCCCGCGCCGGAAAGCTTTGCCCTGACCGCGCCGGCAAAGGGCG
>JAKPBM010000173.1 GCA_029778935.1 Bacillota bacterium
GCTGCGCAGCACCGTGTCTCCCGACCCGACGGCGGACCAGGGCGAACACGAGATCAACTACGCCATTTACCCCCACGAAGGCGACTGGCGCAAGGGCCTGACCGCCCGGAAGGGCCACGAGTTCAACAACCCGATGCTGGTAATCCCCGAGGAGCAGGCCATGTTCCCGGCAGGGCTGAGCCTGGTTTCCTGCCCGAACGAGAACATCATCATTGACACGGTCAAGCCCGCCGAAAACGGCAACGGCTACGTCGTGCGCGTCTACGAGTGCAACGGCAACCGGGGCAAGACGCTGATGACCTTCCCGTGGCAGCTTACTTCCGTGCAGGAAACGAACCTGCTGGAGAAGGAAGGCACGGATGTTTCCTTCAGCGGCAGCACCTTTGCCTTCACGTTTGCGCCCTTCGAAATCAAAACTTTTGTGGTTACGTTTTAAGAGAGGAGATTCACCATGCCGGACGTGAAAATTGCCCTTCAGCTCTACACCGTACGGGACCAGATGGAGAAAGACCTGGCCGGAACGCTGAAAAAGGTCAAGGAAATCGGCTACGACTACGTCGAGCCGGCGGGCTACTACGGCAAAACCGCCGAGGAGTTTAAAGCCCTGCTGGAAGAGGCCGGCCTGACCGCCGTCAGCACCCATTTCGGCATCGAAAACCTGGAAAACGACTTAGAAGGCTCCATCGCTTTCCACAAGACCGTAGGCATTACGTACATCGCCATCCCCTGGATGGACCGGGCCAAGGCCCCCGGCGGCGACAAGTGGGAGGAAACCCGGCCGAAAATCGAGAAGTTCGCAAAAGCCCTCAAAGAGCAGGGGATGCAGCTTCTGTACCACAACCACGACTTTGAGTACGAGCTGGTCGACGGCCGGCCGGCGCTGGATCTGCTCTTTGAAGCGATTCCTGACCTCTGGCCCGAGTTTGACACCTGCTGGGTCAAATACGCCGGCTTCGACCCGGTGGCCTATGTGAGCGAATACAAGGGCAAAGTGCCCGTGGTACACCTGAAGGACTTTGTGGGCCACAAGTCCAACAGCCCTGCCTACGCGCTGATCGACAAGGACGGCAAGGCCGTCGGCGGCGACAGCGGCGAGCCGAAGGCCTTCGCCTTCCGCCCGCTGGGTCAGGGCGTGCAGAACATTCCGGCTATCATCCGCGCCGGTATTGCTTCCGGCACGGAATACTTCGTCGTGGAGCAGGACGACAGCTACGGCGATTCCATCGCCGCAGCCAAGGCCAGCCGCGAGTATCTTAAATCCATCGGCTACTAGGCTGACAGACAAGGAGAAACGGTATGGGATTTAAAATTGGTATCATGATCGGGTGCCTGAAACTGCCTTTTGACCAGGCGGTCGCCGAGGCGGCCAAAATGGGCGCCGACGGTTTCCAGATGTCTTTTAAGGGCGAAACGGCGCCCAACGAAGAAGAAGTCAAGGCCATGCGCGAAGTGATGGAGAAACACGGGCTGGTCTGCTCGGCCATCTGCGCCGAGATGGGCGATTTCTGCGACCCCGAGCTGAACAAAGTCAAGCTTGCCCGGTTCCCCAACATCTTCAAAATGGCCAAACTCATGGGTACCCGCGTTCTGACGGGCCACATCGGCCACATTCCGTCGGACAAAAACGACCCCACGTACAAAGTCCTCGTCGAGGCTTTGACGGAAATCGGCAAGGGCTGCATGGAAAACGACCTGGTGTTCGCCATCGAGACCGGCCCGGAGACGACGGAAGTCATGCGCATGTTCCTGGAAGACCTGCCCGGCGGCGTGGGCATCAACTACGACCCGGCGAACCTGGTCATGGCCCATTATTCCAAGAACGGCGCCGACGCGGTGGCCCCCGTCGGCCCCTACATCGTCCATACCCACGCAAAAGACGGCCTTCCCGGCACGCCGGAAAAGAAATGGCCGGAAGTGCCCCTGGGCACGGGCAACGTGGACTTCCCGGCCTGGCTGGCCGCTTTGAAAGAGTTTGGCTACGACGGCTTTTTGACCATCGAGCGGGAAGTGGGAGAGGACCGGATCGGCGACACGGCCAAGGCCGTTTCCTTCCTGCGCAGCATCATCGACAGTCAGGAGTGGTAACATGCCCAAACAGTATGTACAGCCCAAAGACTGGGAAAACCCCGAGCTTCTGGCCATCAACCGCCTGCCCCAGCGGGCGTATTACATCCCCTTTGCCTCCGAAGAGGAGGCAAAGGGCGGCCGGGGCGCGTCCTCGCTTTTTAAAAACCTGAACGGCAAGTGGCAGTTTGCCTATTTCAAACGGCCCGAGCATGTCCCCGGCGGCCTCGACGCGCCCGCCTTCGGGGAGATCGCCTTTGAAACCATCGACGTTCCCTCCAACTGGCAGGTCGAGGGCTTAAAAACCCCCGGCAAGTACGACGTGCCTGTGTACACGAACGTCGCCTACCCGATTCCGCTGGACATTCCCCATGTGCCCGACGACAACCCCACAGGCGTATATTTCCGGGAGTTCACCCTTCCGCCCGCCTTTGAGGGGAAACAGGTGCACGTGCGGTTTGAGGGCGTTGACTCGGCGTTCTATGTGTACGTCAACGGCAAAAAAGTGGGCTACTCCAAGGGCGCCCATCTGCCTTCCGAGTTTGACGCGACGCCGTACCTTGCGCCCGGCGTCAACACCATCGCCGTCATCGTGCTCAAATACTCCGACGGCACGTATCTGGAAGACCAGGACATGTGGCGGCTTTCGGGCCTCTGGCGCGACTGCTACCTTCTGGCCCGCAGCGACCGTCCCCTGTGGGATGTAAAGCTCGACCCGCGCCTGTCCGACGACTACAAGGACGGCAAGCTGACCGTTTCAGCCAACTTCCTGCCCAACACGGACCTGGCCGGCTTAACGGTCACCACCCGTTTGTACTGCCCCTGCGGCAAGGAAATCGCATCCCAGACGAACCCCGCGGGAACGCCCGCCGTGTTCGAGCTGCCCGACGTCCAAAAATGGAACAACGAGCAGCCGAACCTGTACAAAGTCGTCTGCGTGCTCCAAGAAGGCGACACGGTGCGGGAAGTCGTTGTCCAGCGGGCGGGCTTCCGCAAAATTGAAACGACGGGCGGCATTTTCAAGGTCAACGGCGTGGCCGTCAAAATCCGCGGCGTCAACCGCCACGACACCCACCCCGACGGCGGCCACCATGTAAGCCTGGAAGACATGCGGAAAGACCTCATCGTAATGCGCCAGCACAACATTACGGCCATCCGTACGTCCCACTACATTAACGACCCGCGCTTTCTGGATTTAACCGACGAGCTGGGCTTCTTTGTCATCGACGAGTGCGACATCGAAAGCCACGGCGTCGGCCCGCTGAAGCGCTACTGGAACCAGGAGGAGAAGTTCACCTCCATCCGGCCCGACTACCGCCTGGCCTATCTGGACCGGGCCGTCCGCATGTACGAGCGGGACAAAAACCACGCCAGCGTCATCATGTGGTCTTTGGGCAACGAGAGCCAGTTCGGCCCCAACCATGTGGCCATGGCCGACTACCTCCATACGGTCGACGACACCCGCCCTGTCCACTACGAAGGCGGCTACGACGCGTTGTGCCTGGACGTGGTCAGCCGGATGTACCCCAAATATCAGGACCTGCCCAAATACTGCAAGGAAAACGAGGGCCGGCCCTTCTTCCTCTGCGAATACTCCCACGCCATGGGCAACTCCAACGGCGACATCCACGCCTACATGGAGATGTTCTACAAACTGCCCGGCAGTATGGGCGGCTGCATCTGGGAGTGGGCGGACCACGGCATCCGCGTTACTTTGCCCGACGGCCGCGAAGGCTTCTACTACGGCGGCGACTTCGGCGACCAGCCCAACGACGGCAACTTCTGCGTCGACGGCCTGGTTTCCCCCGACAGGGAAGCCCGTTCCGGCCTGCGGGAAGTGAAGAAAGCCTATGAGCCGGTCAAAGCCCAGCTTGTAAAACAGGAAGACGGCAAAATTACGCTTCGCATCAAGAGCCTGCGCTACTTTGCCGACCTGTCC
>JAKPBM010000189.1 GCA_029778935.1 Bacillota bacterium
ATCCGTTTTAAAATACGTCGCAAACTAACTCCGGATACCAAAACAGCCTGCCGAATTTGGCAGGCTGTTTTTTCGTATCTACCGGTAATTTTTGAGCTCTTTTCTTGCGGTCTGCACCTGTCTTAAGACGCTTTCCTTTGCCGGGCCGCCAAAGCTTTGCCGCCGGTCTAAGCAGGCGCGCATTTCGATGGCATCGTACACGTCGTTGTCAAACAGAGGGGAGAACCGGCGCAGTTCCGCAAGGGAAAGGGCCGAAAGCTCCGTGTTGCGTTCGATGCAGAAGCTCACCATTTGGCCGGTGATCTTGTAGGCGTCCCGGAAGGGAAGGCCTTTGGACACCAGATAGTCGGCGCAGTCGGTGGCGTTTAAAAATCCTTTGGCGCAGGCCTGTTCCATGGCGGCGGCATTCACCCGCATAGTGGCGACCATGGGCGTAAACGCCGAAAGGCACAACAGCACCGTGTCCAGCGCGTCGAAGATGGCTTCTTTGTCTTCCTGCATGTCCTTGTTGTAGGCCAGAGGCAGACCCTTCATGACCGTCAGCAGCGCCATCAGGCTGCCGAAAACCCTGCCCGACTTGCCGCGGACCAGCTCCGCCACGTCGGGGTTTTTCTTCTGAGGCATGATGGAGGAACCGGTGGCAAAGGCGTCGTCCAGCTCGATAAAGCGGAACTCCCAGGACGACCAGAGGACGATTTCCTCCGCAAACCGGGAAAGGTGCATCATCAGAATGGAAAACGCCGAAAGCAGCTCCAGACAAAAGTCCCGGTCGGACACGGCGTCCAGGCTGTTGCCCGCCGGGGCGGCAAAGCCCAGGGCGGCGGCCGTCTGGTGCCGGTCGATGGGGTAGGTGGTACCCGCCAGGGCGCCGGCGCCGAGGGGGCTTTCGTCCATGCGGGTAAGGGCGTCCCGTATGCGCCCCATGTCCCTTAGGAACATGAAGGCGTAGGCCATCAAGTGATGGCCGAAGGAGATAGGCTGCGCCCTTTGCAGATGGGTGTAGCCGGGCATAAGGGTGTCCGCGTGTTCCTCGGCGCGAACCCAGAGGGTTTCGACGAGCTCCGCCAGCGCGGCGGACACCCTGGGTACATGCCGTTTCAGGTACAGCCGCAAATCCGTCGCCACCTGGTCGTTGCGGCTTCGGGCGGTGTGGAGCCGCTTGCCCGCGTCGCCTAAACGCTCGGTCAGCACCGCTTCCACAAAGGTGTGGATATCCTCCGCGTCCTCGGGGGGAACGACTTTGCCTTCCGCCATCTCCTGCTTCAGCTCCAGCAGGGCGGCGATAAGCCGTTCGCCTTCGTCCTTTGATAAGATGCCTTTCGACTGGAGCATGGCCGCGTGGGCGATGCTGCCGTCGATATCCTCGGCGTACATACGGGAATCGAAGCGGATGGAGGAGTTGAAATCGTTGACGCGGCTGTCCACCGCTTTGGAAAACCGGCCGGCCCAGAGCTTGCCGTTACTTGGACTGCTCATGGTTCTTCCGTTCCGCATCCAGCAGGGCCTTGATTTTCACCGGCAGGCCGAAGAGGTTGATAAAGCCCGTGGCGTCGCCGTGGTTGTACACTTCGTCGCGGCCAAAGGAGGCAAAAGCGTCGCTGTACAAAGAGTAGGGCGACGTGGCGCCGGCGTTGATGATGTTGCCCTTGTAGAGTTTGAGCTTCACTTCGCCGGTGACGGTTTTCTGCGTTTCATCCACAAAAGCGGACAGGGCTTCCCGCAGGGGGGTGAACCACTGGCCGTAGTAGACCAGCTCGGCAAATTTCAGCGCCACCTGCTGCTTGAAGTGGAGGGTATCCCGGTCTAAGCAGAGGCGCTCCAGCTCCTCGTGGGCGTGATAGAGGATGGTGCCGCCGGGGGTTTCGTACACGCCGCGGGACTTCATGCCCACCAGGCGGTTTTCGACCATGTCCAGAATGCCGACGCCGTTTTCGCCGCCGATCTTGTTGAGTGCGTAGATAATCTCCGTCGCCGTCATGGTCTTGCCGTTTAAGGAAACAGGCACGCCCTTTTCGAAGCCGATGGTCACATAGGTGGGCGTATCCGGCGCTTTCTCGGGGGTGACGCCCAGTTCGAGGATTTTGTCGTAGTTGGGTTCGTTGGCCGGGTCTTCCAAATCGAGGCCTTCGTGGCTTAAGTGCCACAGGTTGCGGTCTTTGGAATAGCTTTCCTCCCGCTTAGTCTGCAGGGGGATGTTGTGGGCCTCGGCGTAGTCGATAGCTTCGTCCCGGGAGCGGATGTTCCAAACGCGCCAGGGGGCGATGATGTCCATCTGGGGCGCAAAGTGCTTGATGGTCAGCTCAAACCGCACCTGGTCGTTGCCTTTGCCCGTGCAGCCGTGGGCGATCGCGTCGGCCCCTTCGGCTAGGGCGATTTCCACGATGCGCTTGGCGATAATCGGCCGGGCAAAGGACGTGCCTAAAAGGTAGGCGTTTTCGTACTTGGCGCCGGCTTTCAGCGTCGGCACGATGTAGTTGTTGACAAATTCGTCTTTCAAATCTTCGATGTAGAGTTTGGACGCGCCGGTTTTTAAGGCCTTTTCCTCCAAACCGTCCAGTTCCTGCCCCTGGCCCACGTCGGCCGACACGGCGATGACCTCGCAGCCGTAGGTTTCCTTCAGCCAGGCCAAAATGATGGATGTATCCAGTCCGCCCGAATAGGCAAGAACCACTTTCTTATACTGTTTTCCGTTCGCGCTCATACACGAACCCCTCCTTGCAATCAGTTGGTATAATTATACGCCTGCGGCCTGTCAAAATCAACCCGCAAAACTGCATAATTAAATTTTATGCAGGAAGATGATTAAGTATAAATTTCCTAAAGGGCATTCGGCGGCGCCTTTCGGCGGAAAGTCTATGCTATCGGGGAAAGAAAAGCCATATGCTGGAAAAACTGTATATTGCAAAAAATCGCGGAAATTGGTATAGTATTAAAAATTCACTGGAAACGGAGGGGAACGGAGTTGAAAATCGAGGTTCATAAGCAAATCTCCGCGCCCAAAAAGCCGAAACCCGAAGGAGAACTTGGCTTTGGACGCTACTTTACCGACCACATGCTGGTGATGAATTATACGGAAGGCAAAGGCTGGCACGACGCGCGCATCGTACCCTACGGGCCGATTTCTTTGGACCCGTCGGCCATGGTGCTGCACTACGGGCAGGAAGTGTTCGAGGGGCTGAAGGCCTACCGCAGCGCCGACGGGCGCATTCTGCTGTTCCGGCCGGAGGAGAACGCCCGCCGCATGAACGTGTCCAACCGGCGCATGTGCATCCCGGAAATTGACGAGGAGCTGTGGGTACACTGCGTGAAGGAAGCTGTCAGCGTGGACCGGGACTGGGTGCCGTACGAGGAAGGCACGTCCCTGTACATCCGCCCCTTTGTGTTCGCCACGGATCCGTTCCTGGGCGTCCGCGCGTCCCATACCTATTTGTTTATGATTATACTTTCGCCGGTGGGCAGCTACTACCCCGAAGGCATCAAGCCTGTAAAAATATACATTGAGTCGGAATATGTCCGCGCGGTCAAGGGCGGCACGGGCTTTGCCAAGTGCGGCGGGAACTACGCCGCGTCCATCCGGTCCCAGATGAATGCCTATGCGAAGGGCTATACGCAGGTGCTGTGGCTGGACGGCGTCGAGCGGAAATACGTCGAAGAAGTGGGCACGATGAACGTGTTCTTTAAAATCGGCGGCGAGATTGTCACCCCGGCGCTGGAAGGAAGCATTCTGCCCGGCATTACGAGGGATTCCGCCATCCGCTTGCTCCGCGACAAGGGGTATACCGTAACCGAGCGGCGCATTTCCGTCGACGAGGTGTTGGATGCGGCGGAGAAAGGCGCGCTGGAGGAGATGTTCGGCACGGGCACAGCGGCGGTCATCTCGCCTGTAGGCGAACTGCAAATCGGCGACAGGCATATTCTCATTAACAACGGCGAAATCGGCCCGACCGCCCGCTGGATTTACGACACGCTGACGGGCATCCAGTGGGGCAAACTCCCCGACCCCTACGGCTGGACGGTGGAAGTGTAAGCAAAGGGCCGTTGCAAAGCGCAGGCGTATACCGTTTTGCATGGGGCGGACGGGAAACTTTGGAGGAAACCTTCCGGCTGACGGCGCTTTTGTTTCTGCAAGGGGGATTATCCGCCGGATTGGGCATCAGCAGGCCGAAGGTTTCCAGGCGCCGGTTTTTGAGGAGAGGATTTTCTGATGAAATGCCCTTATTGCGGAAAGGATATGGAAAAAGGCCTGCTGCAAAGCGCCCAGGAGATTGCCTGGCTGAAAGGCGAGAAGCGGCGTTTTTTTCGGAAGGGCCGAACTGCATGAAGGTTCCGTTGTGCTGTCCGGACAGTCTTTTCTGAAAGGTTCGGCCGTGGCGGCGTATTTGTGCCGGGACTGCCGAAAGGTGCTCATTGATTATTCGGGGGAGCAGTCTGACTTGCAAGCGAGGTAACCTTGGTTTCCGGGGTGGTTTTCGGCTCTCCGGCAAATCCTTTTTTACTATACTGTTGCGACACGGCCAAACATAACGGAAGATTATAGCGTGGATAAGTAATATTGACTGGCATAACAAGGCAGACATCAGTATAATCTTCCTATTATAAGCTTTCCCTATCCGGGATTTGTGTCTATCTTTCAGGAGGCGTTGCTGCATGGCAAAAAAACAGGGAATTGTGCGCAATCTGGCGAAACGGTATTTTATCGACGCCATGTCGGCCATGGCGCTGGGTCTGTTTTCGTCGCTGATTATCGGCCTGATTCTTTCGAAGCTGAGTGAGATTCCGTTCCTTTCCTTTTTAGAGCCGATCAGCCGGGTCGCCCGGATGGAGCTGATCGTCGGCGGCGCCATCGGCGCGGCGGTGTCCTTCGGGCTCAAGTCCCGGCCGCTGACGGTGTTTTCGTGCATCGTTGTGGGCGCGTTTGCCTACGCCAAGGACTTTGCCGGCGGCGGGCCGGTGGGGGCGTATGTGGCGGCCATTGTGGCTTCGGAGATCGGGAATCTGGTATACGGTCGCACGAAGGCGGACATTGTGGTGGTGCCGATTGTGACCCTGTTTGTGGGCGGCCTGGTAGGCCAGTTTGTAGGGCCGTACATTGCCATGGCGATGACCTGGCTGGGCCAGGCCATCAACCGCGCCACCGAGCTGCAGCCGATTCTGATGGGCATTGTGATTTCCGTTTCCATGGGCATGATACTCACCCTGCCCATTTCCAGCGCCGCCATCGCCATTTCGCTTGGTTAAACCGGGCTGGCCGGCGGGGCGTCGGTGGTGGGCTGCGCGGCGAACATGATCGGGTTTGCCGTAGCCAGCTTCCGGGAAAACGGCGTCGGCGGGCTGATTTCGCAAGGGCTGGGTACGTCTATGCTGCAGATGGGCAACATCGTGCGCCGGCCGCAGATCTGGCTGCCGGCCATTGTGGCGTCGGCGGTGCTGGGCCCCATTTCCACGACGGTTTTGAAGATGAGATGCCTGCCCGAAGGCGCGGGCATGGGCACGAGCGGCTTAGTTGGCCAGTTTGCCACTTTTGCCGCTATGCGGGCCGACGGCGCTTCCGTGGCGTACACGCTGATTACGATTATACTAATGCACTTTGTCCTGCCGGCGATAATCGCTTTGGGCGTTTCCGAAGGGATGCGCAAGGCCGGCTGGATCAAAAAGGGCGACATGGCGCTCAAATCCGACCTGTAAAACCCGTACACACTCCCATTCCCCGGCGGCACTGCTCCGTTA
>JAKPBM010000210.1 GCA_029778935.1 Bacillota bacterium
ATCCGTGTCCAGCACGATGATGCACGTTCTGTCGTCGTAATCGCGAGGCTTCTTGCGGAAGCGAAGCCTTGCGTCCATAACGGGGATGATTTTGCCCCGCAGATTGGTCACGCCTGTAATGTATTCCGGCAGGCCGGGGATGGGCGTTATGGGCTGGATGCCGATGATTTCCGTGATGTAGCGGATTTCGATGCCGAACTGCTCGTCGGCCATGGTATAGATCAGGTATTTGCCTTTAAGCGTGTCCTCCGTCTCGGTCAGATGCGTAAGTTCCATATACGACATGGGGATTCTCCTTTGCTGGGATGTTGCTTTTCGGGCAGGCGAAGAGTTGGAAAAAATGCCGGCTGCATTCCCACACGGATACAGCTCCGGCAGGAATGCAACCGGCCGGGAGTCCTTCCGCCGTCAGCCGGCGGAAGGGGGAGGTGGGGAAGGGTTGCATTGGTGATGCCAACGGATATTCCTTTGCCGGTGGCAAGAAGGGGTTAGTATTTGCCAAAGGAGGACAGGTCAAACTGAGACGCGCTGTCCGAAAACGGATCCTGGTACGATTCCTTTGCCGGCTGGAAGAGGGAGTTGCCGAACTCCTGGTTTCTGAGCTTAAATTTCCGGACTTCCTCATGCAGCGTGGCGGCCTGGGCGGACATTTCCTCGCTGGTGGCGGAGTTTTCTTCCGCGGTGGCGGCGTTGGTCTGCACGACGGCGGAAATCTGGTTTAAGCCCTGCTTAATCTGCTCCAGCGCGGCGGCCTGCTCGGTGGACGCGATGTCGATTTTGGCGATGCTGTCCACAACGCGCAGGGTCTTTTCGTGGATGTCGGAGAGAATTTTCGCCGTTTCGGCGGTAATTTGCGTACCCTTGGAGACGGTGGAGGCGGACGCCTGGATGAGGTCGGAGGTCTGCTTGGCCGCTTCCGCCGACTTGGCGGCAAGGTTTCTGACTTCGTCGGCGACGACGGCAAAACCTTTGCCGGCGCTGCCTGCCCTGGCGGCCTCGATGGCGGCGTTTAGGGCGAGGATGTTGGTCTGGAAGGCAATGTCTTCGATGACTTTAGTGATGCTGGCGATCTGGCCGGACGCGGAGTCGATGTCCATCATGGCTTTCGTCAGCTGCTGCATGTGGGCGTTGCCCGTTTCAACCTGTTCGCCGGCTTCTTCCACAAACCGGGTGGCAATTTTCACGTTGTCGGAGTTGGCGACCGCCTGCTCGGCGACTTTTGTAACGGTGACGGACAGCTCCTCAATGGAGGAAGCCTGCTCGGTGGAGCCGGAAGCTAAAGCCTGGGCCCCGCCGGCCACCTGGGAAGCGCCGATGCTCACCTGCTGGGCGGCGGTGTTGATGGTCTGCAGCGTGCTGTTTAAAGAGTCGGACATGTTCTCGATGGCCTGGCGGATGGCGGCGAAGTCGCCGATGTACTCCATGTCCATTTCGATGCACATGTCGCCCATGGCCATGCGCTGAAGCTTTTCGGAGATGTCCTGGATGTAGGAGACCAGCATGCCGTTGGTTTTGCGGATGCTCTGCGCCATCTGGCCCAGCTCGTCCTTGCTTTCATAGCGGATTTCCGCGTCCTGCAGGTTGCCTTTGGCCATCTCGCCGTAGACCTTCACGATTTCGTTGACCGGCGTCATAATGGAGCGGCGGATGACAAAGATAATCACGATGGACGCCACGATGGACACGATGCCGACGGCAATCAGGACGTTCCACGTTTTATACTGGGTCGACTGGGCGATGACCTGCTGCCGGTTCTGGTAGTTGTTCATGGCTTCCAGCAGCTCGTCAAAGTAGGAGTTGATCGTGTCGAAAGCCTGCTTGTACGTGGTGTTGTACAGATCCCTGGCGTAGGCGAGGCTTTCGTCCGTTTGCTCGAGCACGGCCGACTGGATGCTTTCGCGGATGCCGGCGCCGTTACTCAGGGCCTGGGAAATCTTATCGATGATGGCCAGCGTGCTGTCCTCCAGCACATGGGTCTGGATTTCGGCGAACAGCTCCTTGGCCCGGGCGTTGCTGGCCGCGGCGTCTTCAAATTCTTTCCGAATCTCTTCCACATCCGTGTGCGTCAGGGAACGGGAAATATGAAGCTGTGCGTCGGCGATGGCGTTTTCCATTTGGCCTATGTATTTCGTAACGGGAACGACGGTGGTATAATACTCGGCCGTAACATCCGCCATGTCGTTGACGTTCATGATGGAGGTTACGATAATCGAAATCATCAGCAATACGACGATACCGAAACCGAACACAAGTTTCTTACCGACGGATAGGTTTTTCATTGTAGTTCCTCCCAGATTTTGCCTTTTCCGTGTTCTTTCCGGGGGTTTTTACACCCCTCAAATCAGTTGCTCCTATTATAAGAGAGGAAAGTTCAGTTTGCATACGTATAAGAGTCGTATTTTATACTTATTTAGTATAGTCAATATTTTCCGGTGCAGCGGGGACGGCGGAAACGGCCGGAACCGCAAAATTCTGCATACTACGCGCTTTATTGCACATTTGCGGAAAAGGAAAAACACGGGGAAAAGTGTTGCCTGCGCACCCAAAATGCTAGAAAATACTAACCAACCTTCAGTTTTGGAAAACTAACTTCCCGTTCCCGCCGTGCGTGCTTCGGGATGAAAAGACAGCCTGCCGTTAGGAGGCAGGCTGTCATGGTATATACGAACTTATGTCGTATTGACATCGAATCACAGGTCGATGTTGAAAAGCTCCGATTTAGAATGAATGCCGAGTTTGTTGTAGACGTTGTAGAGGATGGTGCGCACCGTGGCTTTGGAGATAAATAGCTTTTCCGCGATTTCCTGATAGGTAAGGCGGGATTTGGCCAGCAGGGCGACTTCTCTCTCCCTGGGCGTTAAGGGGGACTTTTCCTGGCGCAGGGCGGCCAGGACGGTGTTCCGGCCCTTGCCGTACCGCCGGCAGAGGGCGGCGATGGTGTCGATGCCCGTTTTCCACTCGGGATGCCTGTTCCAGATGTCGGCGGTCTTGGTTTTCGCCAGCAGGTCGCCCACAAAGGAAAACTGGGCAAAGGGCAGGTACACCTTGTCCGGAAAGGCAAGAGCAAACGCCTGGGCGAGATTTTCCAGGGCTTCCTGCTCCCGTCCGCCGGTGTAGTGGACTCTGGCACGGAAAATGTACCCGTACACCTGAGGCAAGACATAGCGCATTTCCCGGGCCATTTGCATGGTGCTGTCCACCAGCGCCAGCAGCTCGGCATACCGCTTTTCCCGGGAAAGGAAATGGGAGTACAGCACGTTCATGTACGGCACGGCGCGGGCGTACACTTTTTTGCGGATGGTTTGGGAATCATTGAGCCATTTGGCGACGAACTCGGTGGAGTCCAGGGCAACGCTGACGGCCGACAGGCAGATGTCCACCATGCGAAGGATATACAGGTTGGAGCTTTCTTTGGCATACTCCTTGATGTTCTCAAAAGCGGTCAGGAACGCGTCCACGTCGCCCCGGAGGATGGCAATGCGGGCGAGCATCAGTTCGGCGCACAGGCAGATAGCCGTGTCGTGCTTGCTTCTTGCCAGATAGATCGCCTTGTGGCAGAGGATTTCCGCCTGCGCGTCGTCGCCCCGCATCATCATGATCTCCGCCTGCAAGGCGCAGTCGGCGCCCACTCCCTGGCCGTGGCTCATCTGGATATGGAAGGGCAGGAACTTCTGCATTTTTTCCAGGGTGGATTCCAGCGTTCCCGGCTCGCTCCACATCATGGAGAGCACCGACGTGGCGCCCAGGGTGATGGGAATTTCGCTCAGGCGGAAGCGGCTGGCGCCGTTGAGAAGGGCAAAGGCCGCCTGTTCCGCTTCGTAGATGGCTTCCATGTCGTTATAAAGGGTGCAGGAGGTAAGCAGCAGGTATTCGCCCCGCAGCTGGTTCAGCTCTTCCTTTTTCAGGCCGAAGGGGTTTGACTCCAGCACCTGCTCGATGAGCCGGCAGAGCTTCTGGAACGCCTGATACTCACCGTCGACCCGCAAAAGGTAGGAAAACATCAGCAGGGAAAAGGGGTATTTGCAGAGCACGTAGTCGGGACATTCGCCGATAAACTTGATTAAAAAGCCGATCATGTCGTCGTCCCGCTTGTTCATCAGGTATTTGCCCGTAAACGGGATGGAGAGGATGGCGTCATAGTCCTTTACGGCAAAGAAGAACCGGGCGGCGGCGTAGTAATCCGCCTCGGCGATGCAGCACCGGCCCGCCGTGTGCAGCACCTTCTTCTGAAACTTCTCCGGCCGGTACATGGAGAACTGGTTCCGCAGGAAGTTTTGCAGAATGCTGTGCATCACGTAGATTTTTTCCCGCGGGAAGTAGCGGATAAAGTCGTTGTCTCTAAGCAGATTCTTGATATTTTCCGGCAGCGTCTCTTTGCCCAGCATGATGGCCGCCTGCCGGGGCGTAAAGCTGTCCAGCACGGACAGGGCGACCAGGCTGTCCTGCTGTTCCGGCGTAAGCCGGTTCCAGATGGCCGTTTCCACCAGGTGGTCGATGTCCGCCGTGTAGTCAAAAGAGCCGGTCAGCTTATAGCTGGAGATCTGCAGCTTTATGGCGGAAATCCAGCCTTCGGTGATGGCGTAGAGGTGGTTTAGCTCCTCGTCGGAAAGACGGATCCGCTCGTTTTTCAACAGCTGAGCCGTGCTTTCCCGGTCGAAGAAGAAAGCGGAGGAATCGACGGTGTAGACGTTGGCGTTGTGGAACAGCTGGTTTTTCAGGCCGACAGGCTGGGAAATCAGCACCAGATGCAGCTTCGGGATGCCGTGCATGGAGGCCACCCCGACGATGTCCTGCAGGATATCGCAGCGGAGTAGGTGGAAGTTGTCGATAACCACATAGGTTTCGTGGAGGCACTTTAGGTCCCGGAAACACGCTGTTATGTAGGTCAGAGTGTCGGGCGTGGGAAAGCCGAACTTGGCCAGATTTTTCCCCATCTCCGAGTCCAGGTTGGAAAACAGGTCGCAAATCCCAGCCCAGGAGACGGACAGGTTTTCAGACAGGCAGGTATACCAGTACTGCCTGGCGTCGCTGTCGACGGTCTCCTTCAAAAACTCCCTGACGGCCGTCGTCTTTCCCACGCCCGCGGGGGCTTCCACCACCGTCAGCGGGTACCGGGGGATCTGGGCCAGCTGGCTTTTCAGCCTGTCGGGCAGGTAAAACTTCTGCGGGAAAGTTGAGTTGTGCATGTTTTCCTCCTACCTGGAATGCTTTCAAAAAGCTACAATTAAATTCAGATGAACTCCGAAGCGTTCGCAGATGAATCTAATGAAGCAATTGATAATTCTATATCAGTTTGGCGCTGTTTTCAAGGTAAATTATTGCCATAATTCGGGGTATTTTACGCCTGTTTCATAGGCAGAAAATTTGCCGGAAATTAACAATCTGCGTTAGTTTAGCCGTCGGAAGGTTCAATTTTTGGGTAGGGCGTGTTTCACCGGCGCCGTTGCGGAAGTGGGGAGAAACTTAAAGACGGAGTTTCCCATTCTGTCAGGTTCCGGGTACAAGGAAA
>JAKPBM010000226.1 GCA_029778935.1 Bacillota bacterium
AGAACACCGGGGCGGCTTTCAGCATGCTCAAAGGCGGGCGCACGTTTTTCCTGATTTTGACGGCCGCGGCGCTAGTTATCGGCTTTTATGTACTTCTTTGCGTCCGCCTGCGCTGGTCGGGCTTTTGGGCGCTGTCCTTTGTCATGTCCGGCGCCGTGGGCAACCTCATTGACCGCGTGCGGTTCGGCTATGTGGTCGACATGTTCGAGCCGATTTTCGTCCGCTTTGCCGTTTTCAACGTGGCGGACGTGTTTCTGACGCTGGGCGGTATCGCTCTGGCGGTGTATATCCTGTTCTGGCATGACAAACCCACCGACGGGAAGGTCGAATCGTGAAAACGATCCTGTTGACTGTCGAGGAAGCGGACGCCGGCAAGCGGCTGGACGTGTTCCTCTCCGAAAAACTAGATGACATGAGCCGGAACGGCGCCGCGCTGCTTGCAGAGAAGGGCGCCGTTTCCTGTTTTGGCAAAAATCTCAAAAAAAGCGACAAGGTCAAGGCGGGGATGGAGATTTCCGTTACCCTGCCCGACCCCGTGTCCACGGAAGTTTTGCCGGCGGACATCCCGCTGGACATCGTCTATGAGGACGATGACCTGCTCGTTGTCAACAAAGGCAAGGGCATGGTGGTGCACCCGGCGGCGGGCAACTGGGAGGACACGCTGGTGAACGCCCTTTTGCACCACTGCGAGGGCAAGCTGAGCGGCATCAACGGCGTGCTACGGCCCGGCATTGTCCACCGGCTGGACAAGGATACGACGGGCCTGCTCGTTGCGGCCAAGACCGACCGTGCCCACAGGGGTCTTGCGGAACAGCTGGAAAAGCGCACTATGCACCGGCAGTACGAAGCCGTGGTGTACGGCCTGCCGAAAAACCCCGCGGGGACAATCAGCATGCCCATCGGGCGGCACCCGAAGGACCGGAAGAAGATGGCCGTCGTTGAAGACGGCCGGCCGGCGGTGACCCATTATGAAGTGCTGGCCGCGTATGCGGGCCGTGGGGCGACGTATTCCCACGTCGCTTTGCGACTGGAAACGGGGCGTACCCACCAGATCCGCGTCCACATGGCCAAAATCGGCCATCCCGTGGCGGGGGACCCGGTCTACGGCGTGCCGGAGCGGGACAAAAAGGTGTTTCCCTGGCTGGAAAGCCAGTGCCTGCACGCAAGGAGGCTTTCCTTTATCCATCCCGTGACCCTGGAGCCGATGGAGCTGGAAGCGCCGCTTCCCGACGACTTTGTCCAAGTGTTGACAAAGCTAGCCTGCTTTGATATAATATACGAAAAGTGAATAGGCGGTTTGTGGCCGCAACGGGGTGCTGGGGAACCGGCTGAGATGGGCTTTCGCCCGAACCCGCAGAACCTGATCCGGATAATGCCGGCGTAGGAAACATAATGTTTGTAGCCGAAAGTCTGCACAGTGGCAAACATTGTGTGGGCTTTTCTTGCATAAACGGATCGGGCATACTTTGCATAAGGAGGAAAAAAGTATGCGCTCATCTGTTTCCAACGGCTTTCGGCAAAAACATTTGCGAGCCATGGTGGAAGCCGGGCTGTTTGTGGCCCTGGGCTTCGGTCTGAGTTTTCTCAAAATCAAGGTGGTGCCGTACGGCGGGTCCGTTACGGCCCTGTCCATGCTGCCCATCCTGCTGATTGGGTTCCGGCACGGCCTCGGTTGGGGCCTGGGGGCGGGGGTCGTGTACGGGATTTTGCAGATGTGGCAGGAGGGCGTGCTCGCCCCGGCGGGGGACCTGGGTACATACCTGGCCATGGTGGCGCTGGACTATGTGCTCGCCTTCGGCGTTTTGGGCCTGTCCGCCCTGTTTGCGAAACGCAAGAAAGGGCTGGTGCCGGCCGCTGCGGTATGCCTGCTGCTGCGGTATGCCAGCCATGTAACATCGGGCGTGCTGCTCTGGAGCAGCTATGCCTGGGAAGGCTGGGGCCCGCTGGCGTATTCCTTTGCGTATAACGCCACGTACATGGTGCCCGAACTGATTTTGACGACCGCCGCCGCCTACCTGATATACTTTACGGCTTTGGCAAAATTCCTGCCGAACCGCGCATAGGAGGAAAGCCCATGGGGCGTTTTGAGGGCGTGCTCATCGCGACGGATTTGGACGGCACGCTGCTAAACTCGCGGAAGGAAATCGATTTGGAAACCTGGCGCGCCATCGCCTATTTCACGGAAGAAGGCGGCCTGTTTACGGTGGCCACGGGGCGGATGTTCCAGTCCTTCCGCACATTGAAAGACAAGGTGCCCTACAACGCCCCGGTGGTGTTCGCCAACGGCGCGCAGATTTACGACTATCAAACGGGGCAAATCCTGTGGCAGCTGGATTTGCCCGCTTCTTTTGCGAAAGCGGCGCAGAAGCTTTTGGACACGTTCCCCGAAGCGGCGCTGGAAATCTACACCCACGATTCCTGCCACGTGGTGCAGCCAAACGAAATCACGCTGGAACACATGCGTTCCTTCCAGATTCCCCACACCTTCTGCGAGAAAACCTCCGATGTGCCGGGCACGTGGCTGAAGGCGCTGCTGACCGCGCCGCCGGCGGTATTGCAGCAGGCGGCTGAGATGGCAAAGGGGATGGCGACGGGCGCGGCGTTCCGGTTCTCCACGCCCTATTTTCTGGAAATGTTCAACGCGGAGACGGACAAAGGGCGGGGTGTTCTGCGCCTGGCGAAGCTGTTGGACGTATCGCCGGAGCATGTGTACACCGTGGGCGATCAGGAAAACGACATGGACATGCTGAGCGTGGCGGCGGTGTCCTTTGCGCCGAAGAACGCCGACCCGAAGGTGCTGGAGGAAGCGGATGTGATTCTGCCGGACAACAACCACAACACCGTCGCGGCGCTGATCACATTTTTAAATAAGCGGTACGGGGAAGAAAGAAAAAAACGATAAGCCGGTATTTGGCATCCGGCGGCCGCAGGGCGTGTAAAAGGAATAACTTTACACGGCTGTTCAGCTGTTAGCGGGCGTTATACTGCGCGCGCTGCGGGTTTTACCGAAAGCGGCGGCCGGCACATAGAATTGCCGCGACTGCGGGTAGCGCTTTTATGCAAGACCGCTGTTTTCAGACAAGTTCGGGCTATCCGGCCTGTTTCGGCCGTTGCCTGTAAGCCATCCCGCCAATGAGCGGCGGGGCAGGCCAGACGGCACAATCTTTGGGGCGGGCAAAATCCCGGCAAATCCCCGAACCCGGTAATTAAAAAGCTAATCTCGCTCGGCCGCAGGCTGGGCGATTTTCCTTTTAGGCCCATTTGTCGCTTCTTGTGGAAACAGGACAGTTTTGCTATAATATAAATGTTGATTATATCCGGCTGCCGTATATACAGCCGGCGGAGCAAAGGGGGATACGGAATGGAAAAGGAAAGGTACTCGATTCCGCTCAAACAGCTGGTGGACGAGTTCGGGTTTAAAATCGCCAACGCGTCGCGCAATTTCGACGAAGTCCAGATCCGCTCCGACGACGTAAACCGCTGTGGTTTGCAGTTGGCGGGGTTTTACGACTTTTTCGACAACGAGCGCATCCAGATGATCGGCATGGTCGAAACCACCTTTCTGGAGCATTTCACCAGCGAGCGCAGACGGCAGAGCTTTGCCAAGCTCTTTTCCACCAAAATCCCCGCTTTGCTGATTACGAGAGGTTTAAAGCCCTTTCCGGAATGCATGGAAATGGCCCGCAAGTATGACACCACAGTGATAACCACCGAGGAATCCTCCGCCTCCGTGATGGCGGCGCTGATTTCCAGCCTGAAAGTGCATTTGGCGCCGCGGATTACCGTCCACGGCGTGCTGGTGGAAGTCTACGGCGAAGGCGTTTTGCTGTTGGGCGACAGCGGCGTGGGCAAGAGCGAGACGGCCATCGAACTTGTCAAGCGCGGGCACCGGCTGATTGCCGACGACGCGGTGGAAATCAAGGCCGTGTCCTCCAAAACCCTGGTCGGCTCGGCGCCGGAGATTATCCGTCACTTTGTGGAGCTAAGAGGCATCGGCGTGGTGGACGTGCTGCGCCTGTTCGGCATGGGCGCCATAAAAATGACGGAGAAAATCGACCTGATTATCAATCTGGAAACCTGGCAGGAAGGCAAAATCTACGACCGGCTGGGCGAAGATACAGAGACGATGAACATTTTAGGCATCAACATCCCGTCGCTGACGGTGCCGGTTAAGCCCGGGCGGAATCTGGCCATCATCATCGAAGTGGCCGCCATGAACAACCGGAACAAAAAGATGGGCTACAACTCCGTTACGGAGCTGACCAACCGCATGAACGCCCGCATGGGCCTGCCCATGTCGGACGAATAAAATTTCTCGAAAAAAGAGGGAATGCAAGAGAGATTGCATACTTAACTTATAGAAGGAAAGGCAGATCCTCATGGTTACGCCAGGCACCATCCGGGAACAGCTGGAACAAAGGGAACATTTGTTGCTTTCGCCCTACGCCACCTTTTCCGACCAGTCGAAAGGCAGGCTTCGGGCGGAGGAGCCCTGCCCCGTCCGCACCTGCTTTCAGCGGGACCGGGACAGGATTCTCCATTCCAAGGCGTTCCGACGTCTTAAACATAAGACACAGGTCTTTTTGTCGCCGGACGGGGACCACTACCGCACCCGGCTGACCCACACGCTGGAAGTGGCCCAGATTGCCCGGACGGTGGCCCGCGCGCTGGGGCTGAACGAGGATTTGACCGAAGCCATCGCCCTGGGCCACGATCTGGGCCACACGCCCTTTGGCCATGCGGGCGAGCGGGCGCTGACGGAAATCACCGGCAAGCCCTTCCGCCACAACGAGCACAGCCTGCGCATTGCGGACGTGCTGGAAAAGCGGGGGAAAGGGCTGAACTTGACAGCCGAAGTGCGGGACGGCATTCTCTGCCACACGGGCGAAACGGAAGCCGGAACGCCGGAAGGCCGCCTGGTGCGCTATTCCGACCGCATTGCCTACATCAACCACGACATCGACGACGCCATCCGGGGCGGGGTGTTAAGCGAGTGGGACATTCCCGCCGAGTACCGTTCTGTTTTGGGCACGTCGACGAGCAAGCGGATTAACTTTCTCGTCTGCGACCTGATCGAAAGCAGCCGGCCGGAAGGGGAGCGTTTCCTTGTGACCCTTTCGCCGGAAGGGGACCGGGCGATGATGGGCCTTCGCTCGTTTTTGTTCGAAAACGTCTACACCAACCCCGTGGCCAAGGGGGAGGAACGAAAGGCGGAGGATTTGTTAAAACAACTGTACTGCTACTACGAAAAGAATGTGGACAAGCTGCCGAGCGTATATCTGGAACGGCTGGAACAGGACGAACTGTCCGTCGTTCTATGCGACTTTATCGCCGGCATGTCCGACCGGTTCGCAGTGGAACTGTTCAAAGATTTATTTACGCCGAAAAGCTGGCAAGTGCTTTAGAGCACCAAGTGCTCTTGGGCAGACAAGCGCTCTTTAGCAGACAAGCGCTCTTGAGCAGACAAGCGCTCTGGCTTTCGGCCCGGGACAGGGGGGGTGAGTTTGGCGCGGTTTGACGAACGGTTTCTGGAAGACTTGCTGGCAAGGGCCGACCTGGCCGAGCTTGTCTCCTCCTATGTGCAGCTGGAGAAAAAGGGCGGAAGGCTTTGGGCCCGCTGCCCCTTTCACAACGAAAAGACGCCGTCCTTTACGGTTTCGCCGGACAAGCAGATGTACTACTGCTTCGGCTGCGGCAAGGGCGGCGGGATTATCAACTTCGTCATGGAGATCGAGCGGCTGAACTTCACGGAGGCCGTGGAGTTTCTCGCCCGGCACTACCATATGGACCTGCCGTCCCAGGAGGACGAATCTCTCCTGCGCGCCCGGGAGCGGCTGTATGAAGCCAACCGGGAGGCGGCGCGGTTTTTCCACCAGTGCCTGCAGGACCCCAAGTTTTCGCCCCCCTGGGAGTACATACGAAAACGCGGGTTAACCCCCGATACCATCCGGCGGTTTGGCATCGGCTACGCGCCGGACGGCTGGCACGCGCTGACCGACCACCTGAAAGCCAAGGGCTTTACCCCTTCCGAGCTGGTGCAGGTGAACCTGGCCGGAGAGAAAAACGGCCGGGTGTACGACTTTTTCCGGCACCGGCTCATGTTTCCCATATTGGACGAGAAGGGAAGGGTGGTGGCTTTCGGCGGGCGGACGCTGGATCCCAACGCCACGGGGCAGAAGTATCTGAACACGGGCAACACGCCGGTGTTTCAGAAAAAGTTCCACCTGTACGCCTATCCGCAGGCAAGAAAAAGCGACGGCGACAGAATTGTTCTGGTGGAAGGGTACATGGACGCCGTGTCCCTGCACCAGGCGGGCATCCGTTACGCCGTGGCGTCTTTGGGCACGTCCTTAACGCCGGAGCAGGCGCGGCTGTTGGCCAAATCGGGGAAGAAGGAAGTCATCATCGCTTACGACGCCGACCGGGCGGGTGCTGCCGCGACGGAGCGGGCTATGCAGATTCTGGCAGATTGCGGCCTGGCCGTGCGGGTGTTGCGCGTTCCGGGGGCGAAAGACCCGGACGAATTTGTCCGCGAACACGGCGCGGCGGGCTTTGAACGGCTCATCGAGCAGGCGGTGGATTCGGTCACCTACTCATTGCAGACGGCCAAAGCGGGCAAGAATCTTGAGAACGAGGAGGAAAAGGCGGCCTATGTCAAAGCCGCCGTCGACCGTTTGAGCCGCATTGAAAGCCCCACCGAGCGGGAAATCTACGCCGGACGGGTGGCAAGGGAAACGGACGTAAGCGTGGAGGCCATTCTGGCGGAGGTAAAACAGCTGGAAAAACGGCGGGCGGCGGCGGAAAAGCGCAAGCAGATGAAAATCGCCACCAGCCCCGACCGGCTGGTGCAGCCGCCCCGGGAAACGGGCGTGCGCTACGCGGACCCTTCGTCGGCGAAAGCGGAGGAAAGCCTGATTTCGCTTTTGAGCGCCCATCCGCACCTTGCGGAGGGCAAAAATTTGCAAAATCTGGCGGAACGCTTTACTTCTGGCGAGCTTGCGCGTATATATTCAACACTTTTGGAAAAAATAGAGAACAATTCCGGTATTGATCAGGGTTTTTTGCACGCCGCCATGGCGGCTTCTCTCCCACCGGAAGATATGCAGCTTTACAGTCGTATTCTCGCAAAGGCCCTGCCCCACCGGCGGCCGGAGCAAGAGCTGGCTGATCTGATAGAGCATATCGGCAAAGAGGTTGATGCGGAGGGGATAGACCCATTGCTTTTGCTCAAAGAGAAAAAACGCAAATCGGGGCATGGAGGAATTTACTGAATGGATAACAACGATAAGATGAACGCCGTACGGGATCTTCTGGAACAAGGCAAAAAGTACGGCAAACTGAGCTACAAAGAGGTTTCCGCCGCGCTGGAAGACCTCGACATGGACGGGGACCAGATCGACTCCTTCTTTGACAGTTTGGAGCGCCTCGGCATCGACCTGCAGGTAGACTACGTGGACGACGCCGAGCCTTTGGACGACATCGTCGAGCTTGAGAACATCGAGGAAATCCCGCCCGAGGAGCTGGCGGACCCCAACGCGCTCATGGAAGGCCTGGCCATCGACGACCATGTGCGCATGTACCTGAAGGAAATCGGCAAGGTGGAGCTTCTTTCCAGCGAGCAGGAAATTGAACTGGCCAAGAAAATGGCCGAAGGGGACACAGAAGCCAAGCGCCAGCTTATCGAGGCCAACCTGCGCCTTGTGGTCAGCATCGCCAAGCGCTACATGGGCCGCGGCATGCATTTCCTGGATTTGATTCAGGAAGGCAACCTGGGTCTGATTAAAGCTGTTGAGAAGTTCGACCATACGAAGGGCTACAAGTTCTCCACCTACGCCACCTGGTGGATCCGGCAGGCCATCACCAGGGCCATTGCCGACCAGGCCAGAACCATCCGCATCCCGGTGCACATGGTGGAAACCATCAACAAGGTCATCCGCGTGTCCCGGCAGCTCATGCAGGAGCTGGGCCACGACCCGTCGCCGGAGGAAATCGCCGAGGAAATGGACATGCCCGTCGAACGGGTGCGGGAGATTATGAAAATCGCCCAGGAGCCTGTTTCCCTCGAAACGCCCATCGGCGAGGAGGAGGACAGCCACCTTGGCGACTTTATCCCCGACGACGACGTGCCCGAACCGGCGGAAGCGGCCAGCTACCTGCTGTTAAAAGAGCAGCTTATGGGCGTGCTCAAGACCTTGACGCCCAGGGAAGAAAAGGTTTTAAAGCTGCGCTTCGGCCTGATTGACGGCCGCACGCGGACGCTGGAGGAAGTCGGCAAGGAGTTTAACGTCACAAGAGAGCGTATCCGCCAGATCGAGGCGAAAGCGCTCCGGAAGCTGCGCCATCCGAGCCGCTCGAAACGTCTCAAAGACTTTTTGAGCTAAGCTGGGCTATACTATCTGCCATAAATAGTAAGGAGGAAATTGCATGAAACTGGGTGTACTGACGGTACTGTTCGGCAACAAGACGCTGAAGGAAACGGTCACCTACCTGAAGGGTCTGGGCGTGGAAGCCGTGGAAATCGGCTGCGGCGGCTATCCCGGCAAGGCCCACTGCGATCCGGAGGTGCTGCTTTCGGACGAGGCGGCATATAACGAGTTTATGCAGACGATTAGCGACGCCGGCTTAATCGTTTCTGCCCTGTCCTGCCACGGCAATATGGTCCATCCCGACAAGGCCGTGGCGGATGCGTACATCAAGGATTTTAAAAACGCCATCCTGCTGGCCGAGAAGATGGGCATCGACCGCATCAACACCTTCTCCGGCTGCCCCGGCGACAGCCCCAACGCCAAGTACCCCAACTGGGTCACCTGCGCCTGGCCGGAAGACTACCTGGCCGTGCTGGAATACCAGTGGAACGAAGTGTTGATTCCTTTCTGGAAAGATATGGTGGAGTTCGCCAAGAGCCATGGCGTGACGAAGATCGCTCTCGAGATGCACCCGGGCTTCTGCGTGTACAACCCCGAAACCCTGCTGAAGCTGCGTAACGCCGTCGGCGACGTCATCGGCGCCAACTTCGACCCGTCCCACCTGGTGTGGCAGGGCATGGACCCCGTGGCGGCCATCCGCGAGCTGAAAGGCGCTATCTACCACGTCCACGCCAAGGACGTCAAGGTAGACCCCTACAACGTGGTGAGAAACGGCGTTCTGGACACCAAGCACTACACCGACGAGGCCAACCGGGCCTGGATCTTCCGCTCCGTGGGCTTCGGCATGGACGAGTCCGTCTGGCGCGCCATCATGAGCGAGCTGGTGCTGGCCGGCTACGACCACGTGGTTTCCATCGAGCATGAGGACAGTCTCATGTCCCCCGAGGAAGGCCTCGAGAAGGCCGTGGCGCTGCTGAAAGGCGTTCTGATCCGCCAGGGCAAGCCCCAGGAGATCTGGTGGGCATAACCAAATATGGATACATACACCGCGTCCGATCTTCGGACGCGGTTTTTGTTTCTGAAAAATGTACAAACACGAAAGTATATATGTAAATATTTTATAATCGTGAAATGAAATTTTATTATCCATTTACAATGATCAAAATATAATAAAATGTTCATGCTAATTTGGTGTATCATTTATACGGACGTAATAATTTTCCCATATAATGTGTGTTGTCTGGTTGAAAATCTTGCATAAGCCATCCCTACATCTTGCCCTGCGTTGTTGGTATTATACAAATGCCAACAATGTAATATATAGGGAAGTATTAAAATTTATTATGGAGGGACATCTATGAAGCACCGCAAAACAGTGGCGTTGCTGATGGCAATGCTTCTGTTGGTTGGCCTGGTTGCCGGTTGTGCCAATAGTGGGGGCGCTACCGAAGATACGACGGCTACCACGAAGACCACGGAATCCCCGGCTTCTACCACCGAAGTAACCACGACCGAGCCTGTTACATATGGTGGCAGAGAGTTCACCATCACTTCCAAGACCTACTTCCCCGCCACGAACGAAGATGGCAGCTATGTCAGCGCCAAGGACGAAGAGTGGGCGGAACTGTACATGGATCTGGAAGACCGTCTGGACATTAAGATTGTGTACGTCGAGCTTCCCGAAGGCGATGTCCTCGAGCAGCTGACGACCGCCAGCATGTCCGGCACCAAACTGGCCGACCTGATCTACGCTCGTCAGACCACCTACTGGCCCGCCGCGAAGGTCAACGCCATCCTCGCTGTTGACGGCGAAGAGCTGACCAAAGCCGGCCTGAACGCTTCCGACGAGTCCCGCTGGTACGTCCCGGCTATCGAGCAGACCAAACTGTTCGACCACTACTGGGGCCTCCAGGTCGCTTCCCGGTACGTTGCGGTTCCTTCCGGTTACTTTGTGACCTTCAACAAGGAACTGGTTGCTTCCGCCGGCGACTATGACCTGTATCAGCTGACCCGCGACAAGAAGTGGACCTGGGACGTCTACCGTGACATCGCTCTGAAGGTCACGAAGGACACTGACGGCGACGGCCAGAACGACGTCTGGGGCACCGGCGCTACCGCCTGGGGCAACGAAGCCATCTCCAACGGCGTGCAGTTCATCGGCCAGAACGCCCAAGGCAAGTGGGTCTGCACCATCAACACCCCCGAAGGCATCCGCGCGCTGCAGTTCCTGTATGACATGAACTACGGCGACGGCACCCGCTACGACGAAAGCTCCAAGGTTTGCCGCCAGGCCTTTGCCGACGGTAAAGTCGCTTTCAACTGGGCGCAGATGGGCCACATCAACGGACCCGAGCAGATCATCTACAACTCTTCTCATGACTACGGCATCGTTCCCATGCCGCTCGGCCCCGACGCTACCGAGTACGTCTCCATGCACGACAATAACGACACCCTCGTTATCCAGTCCACGGTGGACGACCTCGAAGCTCTCGTAGGCATCGCCAACGAGTGGGCCCTGATCGTCAACGACACCGAAAGCTACCTCGAAGTTCTCGACGACGGCCGCTGCCGCACCGAAGAGGACAAAGAGATGATGATCAACTACATTCTGCCGAACTTCAAGCTCAACTACGCCAAGATGGACAACGAGATTTGGGATGCCGTTGACGAAGGCATCATCTCCGGCGTCAGCTACGAAGGCATGACTCCGACCGCCGCTCTCGAAGCGTTTGAGCCTGTTGTCAACGCGGCTCTGGATGCGTTCTTCGGCCAGAACTAACGGAACACTTCACCCACTAAGCAAAGAGCCTTCCCGAACGGGAAGGCTCTTTTGTTGCCGCCGGGGCGGGCGGTTCGGCCTGAATTGGGCGTTGGCAAGCGTTGCCGCCGCCTGGGAAGAAGGAGGGGTTGAGCAAATCGGCAGGGCGGAGAAGGCCGCATGAATCCGAAGGGAAAAAACGAGGGTTTCGGCATTTTTACACGCCTCACAAAGCGTTTTCGACAAAATCTCCTATTTTTCGAGCGTTGACAGATATAATTGTAAAGATTATAATTACAGGCAAGGAAGTTATAATTACAGGCAAGGAAGTTAGTTGTGAATATTTAAAATAAACGCGGGAAAAATTCAGGAAATATTTAACAATAGTTAATATAAATATAATAAATCAATGTTATAATAAATAATGTATTACTAATATATTAATAATTATGACAATCTACTTCACAACTGTGGTTTATATTGCTGGCATATCTCAACAGCCGGCAATGTAAATATAAAACGGAAGTAAAACGGAAGTAAAACGGAAGAAAGGTAGGGAGAAACTGTTATGAAACATCGCAGAACCCTGGCATTGCTTCTGGCACTGTTCCTGCTGGCTGCGCTGGTTTCCGGCTGTGCCAAGACTGGTGACGGACCCGAAAAAGAAACGTCGGTAACCTCCACCACGAAGTCGGAAGGTGCAACGCAGCAAACGACTACTACCGAACGGCTTACATACGGCGGTAGAGAGTTTGTCATCACAGACGGCAGATACTTCCCCAAGAAGGACGAAAGCGGCAACTACATCAGCGCCTTGGACGAAGAATGGGCGCAGCTCTATCAGGAGCTGGAAGAACGGCTGGACATTAAGCTTGTCTACCAGCCGCTTCCCGAAGGCGACGTTCTGGAGCAGCTGACCGCCGCCAGCATGACTGGCACCGTGCTGGCCGACCTCATCCGCACCCGTCAGACCGTTTACTGGCCGGCGGCCAAGGCGAATGCGATTCTCGCCGTCGACGGCCCCGAACTCACTGCGGCCGGTCTGCAGTGCTTCGACGAGACCCGGTGGTTTGTCCCGGCTGTCCGTCAGACCAAGCTGTTTGACAAGCACTGGGCTCTGCAGGTCGCTTCCAAGTACGTGGCGGCTCCTTCCGGCTACTTTGTATGCTTTAATAAAGAGCTGGTTGCTTCCGCCGGCGACTATGACCTGTATCAGCTGACCCGCGACAAGAAGTGGACCTGGGATGTCTACCGTGAAATCGCCCGGTTGACCACCAAGGATACCGACGGCGACGGCGTCAACGACATCTGGGGCACCGGCGCGACCGCCTGGGGTAACGAAGCCATCTCCAACGGCGTGCAGTTCGTCGGACAGGACGCTTCCGGCAAGTGGGTCTGCACCATCAACACCCCCGAGGGCATCCGCGCGCTGCAGTTCCTGTATGACATGAACTTGGCCGACGGCACCCGCTGGGACGTCAGCTCCCGTGAATGCCGACAGGCCTTT
>JAKPBM010000227.1 GCA_029778935.1 Bacillota bacterium
TCAACGACAACCTTGCAAGGCAGGCCTTGCACACGCTGGCGCTTTGCCGTCCCTCTGGTTCAATGCTTTACTGGCGAGTCACGTTAGGGCGTCCCCAAAGAACTTCAAAACCATACCTACGCCACGGCGTTTTTATGTTTAGCTATGATGCCACGGCGATTGCAAGTTCTGCCACGCCAGGCAGGCCTTGATAAGATTTGATGTTCTCCTACCCCGTCTGCGCAGCTATGCGAACGGCAGCCGCGCAAGGCGGCCTTCGCAGATGACGCGCTTCCCTGTCCCCGTTTGCATCCCTTGCCTATGCTCAAAATCAAAGGCCTCCGTTTAATACCGGAGGCCTTCTTGCTGCCTATATAACATTTTTTATATGATATCAGTCTTCCGTTGCGGGCCAAAAGCGGTGGATATCCGTTCAGCCCGACGGCACTATGTCAAACATTTGCGCCATGTGTTCGATTTTTCCCTCTGCTTTCATGAAAGAATAGAAATCGGACGGAACCCCCTACTCCTCAGGTTCCTCTTCTTCCTCGCTTTCGACGTTTGACGCCTTCGGTACCGACGGCGGTTCCTCCTCCGGCTCCTCTGATGCGTCTTCGGAATCGGCGGCGTCCGCATCTTCTTCCGTCGATTCTCCGTCGGCACCCGATTTTTTCTTGCAGATCATTTCCCCCAGCGCGAGACGCACCAACGACAGCCAGTTATAAACTACGATTACGGCGACCGTAATGCCCGTCCAGGTAAACATCGTAACGAAAAACACCATCGGCTCTTCGCGGTCCACCAGCGTCGAAAGGGACAAGGCGGCCCCTACGATGGCGACAAGATAGGAAAACAGTTCCCCTACGGAGCGGATTCTCTTGGCCCAATCGGCAAGCTCCAACAGGAGTTCTTTCTGTCTGCTGTCTTCCTGCCTTTTCGTCGATTCCAAAATCCCCACATCCTTTCATCTATATTTATATCGTTTTTGTTTTCACTTTTTTTACCAGGAATGGCCCGTATCAGCAAAAAGAAGGCCGGAGCAAACGCTCCGGCCTTCTTTGATATGGAGGTAAGAGAGGGGAAACATCATGAAAGGTCTCAAAATGGAAGATGTATATGAAACGGCTTTCTAGAGAAGCCGTAGAATGCCATATCCGCCGCAGGGAGCCGGCCGCGGCGGATTTCCGCCCGGAACCGGCGCAACCGGCAAGGGTAGCATCGCATCATCTTTCTTTAATATCACTATACCAGCCAATTGTGAACTGACCGTTAAGAAATCCCAAATGTACTTTGAATTCTGCCCTGCCGCCCGAAACCATAAAAATGGCGCCGTGCCGGCGCCGTTTTGAAAGGCGGGACTATGCAAGCCCCAACAGTCGGGCGGTGTTGGCAATCACAAAGCAAAGCAGCAGCCCCACGGCCGTGGGCAGGAAAAACGCCGCCAGCGTCCACTTGGCGCTTTGGGTTTCCTTTTTGATGGTCAGGCACGTGGTGCCGCAGGGCCAGTGCATCAGGCAGAGCAGCATCACGCACACCGCCGTCAGCCACGTCCAGCCGTTGGCCGCAAGCAGCGAATGCAGTTCGGCCAGGCTGTCCAGTTCCAGCAGGGCGCCTTTGGCCATATACCCCATAATCATGACGGGCACAACGATTTCGTTGGCCGGAAAGCCCAGGATAAACGCCATCAAAATAATGCCGTCCAGCCCGAAAAGCCTGGCAAACGGGTCCAGAAAGCCGGACACATGGGCCAAAAGGCTCGCGCCGCCTACGTGCACATTGGCCAGCACCCACAAAACCAGCCCCGCCGGCGCCGCCACCGCCACTGCCCGGGACAAGACAAACAGCGTGCGGTCGAAAATGGAGCGGACAATCACCTTGCCAATCTGCGGCCGGCGGTAGGGCGGCAGCTCCAGATGGAACGACGAGGGCAGGCCTTTCAAAACCGTCTTGGAAAGCAGCTTCGACACCAGCATCGTCGCCGCCACGCCCAGCACAATCACCGACGTGAGAAGCAGCGTGGAGATGACCGACTGGAAAGCGCCGGTAAACGCGCCGGCAAAGAACATGGTGATGATGGCAATCAGCGTCGGGAAGCGCCCGTTGCAGGGCACGAAGTTGTTGGTCAGAATCGCAATCATCCGCTCCCGGGGCGAATCGATAATGCGGCAGCCGATGACCCCCGCCGCGTTGCAGCCAAAGCCCATGCACATAGTCAGGGCCTGTTTGCCGTGGGCGCAGGCCTTGCGGAAGTAGTTATCCAGATTGAAGGCGATGCGGGGCAAATACCCCGAATCCTCCAGCAATGTAAACAGCGGGAAGAAAATCGCCATAGGCGGCAACATCACGGACACGACCCAGGCCAGCGTCCTGTACACGCCCTCTACCAGCAACCCCGACAGCCACGCCGGCGCGGAAAGCATAGTAAACAGCTTCGCCAGCTTCTCTTCCAGCCAGAACAACCCTTCCGCCAGTAGCGACGAAGGGTAATTCGCCCCCGTAATGGTAATCCACAGCGCGGCAAACAGCAACAAAAGCATGATGGGGATGCCCGTGGCTTTGGAGGTAAGGATTTTGTCTATCTTCCGGTCCCGCTCGGCGTAGTCTTGCTTTTCAAATGAAACGGCCTGACGGGCGACGGCTTCGCTGCGTTCGACCAGCCTGGTGGCGACGTGGTCTTTGAGCGTACTTTGCGGAAAGCCCGCTTCTTCCAGCGTTTTCCGGGCCGCTTCCAAAGCGGACGGAAACCCGGAGATTTCCGAAACGGCAAACCCCGTGTACCGCCGGAGGGATTCCGAAACAGCCGCATCCCCTTCCAGAAGCCGCAGGCTAAGCCATCTTGCGTTCACAGGGCAGCCGTGCGCTTCCAGCAGCGGGGCAAGCTCCGCCACCGCCTGTTCCACCGCTTCGTGGTAGCGGGGCCGCAAAGGCATGGTTTCCGCCCCGTCGCAAAGGGCTTTCACCCGGTCCATGAGCGCATCCAGCCCCTTGCCGCTGCGGGCGCTGGCGCCGACCACGGGTATACCTAGGAGGTTTGCGAGTTTTTCCAAATCCACGCGGATTTTCTTCTTTCCCGCCTCGTCCATGAGGTTGACGCAAAGCACAACCTTCGGCGTAATCTCCATGACCTGCAGCACCAGGTTCAGGTTCCGCTCCAAACAGGTGGCATCCGCCACCACCACCGCTGCGTCCGCCCCGGCAAAACAGAGGAAGTCTCTGGCGACTTCCTCCTCGGCGGAGTGGGCCATCAGCGAATAGGTGCCCGGCAGGTCTACCAGAAAGAAGTTTTCCTCATCTTTTCTGTACCGGCCGCAGGCGGTGGTCACCGTTTTGCCGGGCCAGTTGCCCGTGTGCTGATGCAGGCCGGTGAGTTCGTTAAACACCGTGCTTTTTCCTACGTTCGGGTTGCCGGCCAGGGCGATGATTCTGTCATTGGGCGTTTCCTTCGGGATATGTATCCCGCCGAAGTCCAAAACCCCCGCGCCGGTCGATTGAGTTGTCAATCTCATAACCGATTCTCCGTTACTTGAGATTTGAAACAGGACGGCTCAAAGCCGAGCCGTCCTTTCTTTGCTAAGACAAAGCAACCAGAATGCCGCCGGCCACGTCGTCCCGCAGAGCGATGACCGCGCCCCGCACGAAGTACGCCACCGGGTTTCCGGAGGGGCTTTTGTAGAGGGATTCGACTTCCGTCCCCACCACAAGGCCTAGATCCAGAAGCCTGCGGCGGGAAGCGTCGTCGGCGTCCAAATGTAATACCCGCCCTTTCTTTCCGACGGGCAGACGGTTGAGGGAAACAGCGTCGGTACGCATAGAACCTTCCTTCTCGCGTTTTTCTCGCGGGAAACTTACTTTCCCTTTGCCAATATATGGGTATACATCCCGTTTGGTTCCAATAGACTGTACGGGGTGATAAAAAATGATGGAGAAAAACGACTCGCCCTTCAGAACCTTCCGCGGTTACGAGCTGGCTCACCAGCGGGCGGGCCGGCTGACCCCGGCGCTGGAAGACTATCTGGAAATGACCTACCGCCTCTGCGCCGCCGACGACTACGCCCGCGTCGGAAGGCTTTCGGAGCTGTTAAACGTCAAACCCTCCTCCGTGTCCAAAATGATTGCCAAGCTCGCCCAGTTTGGCTATCTGCAGTGGGACCGGTACGACATCATCCGGCTGACGGAGCTGGGCAAAACCACCGGCGCGTATCTTGTTCAGCGGCACGAAACCATCGAGGGCTTTCTGCGCTTTCTGGGCAGCGAAAGCCCTCTGGAGGAAACCGAGCTGATCGAGCATTCCCTAAGCCCCTCCACCGTAAACAGCCTGCGTTGCGTGCTTGCCTATCTGGAAGCAAACCCGGCCGTATCCGAAAGCCTGCGAAAATACCTGGCGGCGGAACGGCCCGATACGGCCGGTAAAAAACGGTAAAACTTTTTTCAAAATTTCCATAAATTTGCATTCTTTGGCAAGATACGCTATACTTTACTTACCTTTTATCTTTACCGGGCGCCACCGCGCCTTCGAAACGGACAAAGGAGACATTCGCCATGCCGCAAAACCGTATGACAAGACCTCCGCTCCTTTTGGAAAACTTTGAAAACGCCTACACCGGCGAAACCGGCACGGGCCGGCGCTGGGGCTGGAAGGGCGAAAAGGCATACGCCTCCGTCGAAGTCGTAAGCTGCGAAACCCATCCGCAGTTTGTCCGCAAAGGCAAACACGCGCTGAAATTCAACT
>JAKPBM010000296.1 GCA_029778935.1 Bacillota bacterium
ACATGTACCCATATATCGAGGGCGTATCGACGCCGGCCTATACGCCGGAACAGCTCGCGGAGATGAACGCGCCGAAGTACGAGTACAACGGGCGGAAGCTGACCGAGTACGAAGCCACGCAGATCCAGCGGTACCATGAGAGGCAAATCCGGCGCTGGAAGCGGGAGTACAAGGCGATGGAAGCGGCCGGCCTGCCCACCGACGAAGCGGCGGCCAAGCTGGGCAAATGGCAGCGGACGCAGGAGGACTTCCTCGACCAGACCGGCCTCAAGCGGCAGTACGACCGGGAGGAAGTGAAAGGTTTTGGCTTTCCCGACGCGAAGCGGGCGGAGAAACAGGCGCGAGCGAATATTGATAAATACAGCATAATTCGGTACAATAAAGACGGTACGGTGCAAGTTACCGATGATTGACAACCAAAAAACACGCTAAGTTGCCCCTTATCTACAAGCCGAATGCTGTCATCGACACCGTTTCTCTCGGAGGCAGGCAGCGAGACCGGACAATATACGGTGAAGACGCAAAAATCAAAACCCAAGTTCACGGCGGCGCGCATGGACATTACAAGCAACATCCGTATGGGAATTACGGAGAACATGTTCATGATTATGTATGGCGCCCCGGAAGCGAAAAACCGGAAAGAACGACAAGAGAATTGACCGAACAAGAAAGGGTTCAACATGCTGACATCTTAGGAGGTGGGAACCGTGACACTGAATGATTTCCGTTCGCTTTTGATATGCAACGAGCCTGATTTTTCATATAACGGGCAGGTGTACTCTATCTGCTCTCCGGATGGAAAGTATTATGTCACGGCGTCGGACAGCCCGGGGGATGTCGACCTGGTGTTTGCCTCGGTAGACGACCTTCTGGATCACTGGATTATCCAGGGAAAGCCTCTGCGGGAAATCTTGCCCTATATTCAGATTCAGGCATGACTGTTTCCGCAAGGAGTAAGAGGATAATAAGACTAAAACCGAGCTAATTAAGCCACCCTCCGTTGCGGAAGGTGGTTTTTTATACCGTTTGCTAGGCCTGCCTACCCGGCGGGCTTTTCTTATACCCAATTTCGCCGCCTGCGGGCGTAAACGGCAGGGCAGCGCGAGAACGCGACCTCGTAAAAAGCGTAGCTGAAAGGAGTTAGGTTATGAAACGCGAATTCTTGAAAGAACTGGGCCTTGCCGATGACGTTATCGACAAGGTAATGGCTGAAAACGGCAAGGACATTGAGGCTATCAAAGGCAAACTCGACGCCAGGGAAAAAGAGCTGGCCACCGCCCAGCAGACCATCCAGCAACTGCAGAACACCGTCCGAAAGTACGACGGCGTGGATGTCCAGAAGCTGAAAGACGAAGTGGCCGCCTGGGAGAAAAAATACAACGACGACCTGGGCCGAATGAAGCTGGACAACGCGCTGGAAGTGGCGCTGGTGTCGGCCAAAGCCAAAAACGCCAAGGCGGTCAAAGCCCTGCTCAATATGGAGCAGATCAAGATTGACGGCGAAAAGCTACTGGGGTTGGAGGATCAGCTGGCAGAGCTCAAAAAGAACGAACCCTACTTGTTCGAGGACACCAGGCCCGGCCCGACGCTAAACAGCGGACTGGGCCACGGCAACCCGCTGGAAAGCGGCAGCCTGGACAAGTTCCTGTCGGCCGCGGCCAGCGCGGCGGGAATCACGCGCAACCATAATAATACAACCAACGGAAAGGAGCAGTAAGAAATGGCAAACAGCATTGAATACGCCAAAAGGTTTTTACCTATTATCGACGCCGTTTATAAGCAGGCGTCGCTGACCCAAAGTCTGGACGCCGCCACGCAGGTGGATGCGCCGTCAAGCCGACAAGCCTCGGTGGTTCCACCAACGTGGGTATGCCCATCGAGGTGGCCTTCGGCGGCGACCGCACCATCGGCAAGGTATCCATCGAAAACGGCGTCGTCACTTTCACGCCGGAGGAGGGATAAGCCATGAGGGAACAGATGACAAGTTTTTGTGCAGATGATGGGCAGTGCCTAATGTGAAGGCAACGGTGGATTCGGCAATCGCTTTGATGTGATAAATCTCTGCTTGTGCGCGCAATAAAATCAAAAAGCGGCTACTGGTTATCTTCGTCCAGTAGCCGCTTTTTATATGCGAAAATGCGCCGTGTTGTCGTGTTGCATTTCGTGTTGCATAGGGCTCCCAAAAGGGCGAAAATCGCCCAAAAACAGGCATAAAGCTCCTCTTGTTCGCACATACAAATTTGCGGATTTTGCAATTTTAAAGGCAAAAAGTTACGATAATACGCCAAAATAACAAAAGAACCGTCATTGCGTGACGGTTCTTTCCTGGTCGGAGTGGCGGGACTTGAACCCGCGGCCTCTTGGTCCCGAACCAAGCACTCATACCAAACTGAGCTACACCCCGACAACCAAAGGCAAATCATAGTTTATACTATCCAAGCCGTTTTGTCAAGGACTTTTTTACGTTTTCCTGTTTGGCGGCGTTTCCGGTTCTGCAGGGAAGGCGGTTTGACAGGGGGAAACATGCGCGATTCCCGCCAAAAAACTGCTTCAAACGCGGCGGATAAGCTAAAATCCGTACAAAAAGTTTTTTTCGCAAACTCATCCAAAGTTAGCGTTGACGCGCGCCGGATTCCACGATGCCCGCATCCGCCCGGCTCTGCGTGGGCGGATGTTTGCCCCGGGCTAGACTTTCTGTAACATACGCAATTCTACCGGCCATGCCCTCTACTTGTCCGGCCAATCCGTCCGCACACGGCTCGTTTCTTTTCAGCTCCGCTCCCGCGATAACCGGCCCTGACATGCCCGGCATTATAAGCCTTGCCAGCCCAACCCGCATACCGCGGCCGGCTGCCGCATGGCCCGGCCGCTGCCCGGCTACACCCAAACCGGGCCTGTCCAATTCACTGCAACCCTTTTTACAAATCGCCCTTAAGCTGCAAGCCGGGGAACCCCTGCTGGCGCAGCGCCTCATAGCAGATGACGGCCACCGCGTTGGACAGGTTCAGGCTTCTGGCCTCGGAAATCTGCGGGATGCGGATGGCGTTTTCCCGGTTGTTTTCCAGCAAATCCCGGGGAAGTCCCTTTGTTTCCTTGCCGAACACCAGGTGGCAGCCGTCGGGATAGGCGGCGTCCGCATAGCAGATGCCGCCGTGGGTGGTGGCGAAGCGCTTTTCGGCGTCTTTGTTTTTCTCCAGGTATTCTTCCAGGCTGTCGTAGTGGTAGATTTTCAGCAAATACCAGTAATCCAGCCCCGCCCGGCGCAGCTTGGCGTCGTCGATTTTAAAGCCCAAAGGCCCCACCAGGTGCAGCGCGCTGCCCGTGACGGCGCAGGTGCGGGCGATGTTGCCCGTGTTTTGCGGGATTTCCGGTTCGACCAAAACTATATGAAGCAAATGTATCTCTCTCCCAGAGGTGTTTCTTATGCAACTTCAATATTTTGATTATAGCAGAATTTCCGCCGGTTGAAAAGCCGTTTACGCCTCTTTCAAAAGCGGCGCCAGCCCGTCCCACAGCACAAACACCGTGCGAATGCCCCGCCGCTGCAGAAGGGAAAGTTTTTCCTCCAGCGTCTCCTTGGAATCAAACAGGTAAAAATACGTCTGCCCGTCGGAGGATAGGGTGAAGTAGTCTGCCATCTGGCCGGAAGAGCGGTAGATTCCCGGCTTTTTTTCCTGTATCACTTTTGCCAGCTCCTCGCCGGACAGGGGGCAGGCCTCGGCTGGCCCGCCGCGGGTGATCTTCGTTTTCCGGCGGATTAATGGCAGGTACACGGCTTCCCCCTCCGGAAGGCGCAGGACCGCCTCGCCAAAACCTTCGCCGGCGGCGGGCAGGGCGGACACCCAAAAAATGTTTTTTGCTCTTGCGCTCATGGTTTCCTGGTAGGGGGCAAACAGCCGCAGCTCTTTGGGAAAGAGGGAAGAAAGGGCATCCCAGCTCGCAGCGGGCAACGTAAAGTCCAGAAACAGCCCGCGGGCGTAAAAGCGGCCGCATTCTTCCATAAGCCCCTTTGCCAGCGCTTCCAGGCTTCCTTCCCAGCGGCCGGAAACGCAGACAATGTCGCAGAAGAAAGGGGAGGGGGCCGTCACGATGCCGTTATCGGCGTGCCACGCCGGGGACATGGTTTTAAACCCGGCCGCCTTGGCCGCCTGGCACTCCGCGGGGCTGCCCACGGCGACGATCATATCCGTAAACATGAATTTTCACCTCTTGGGCTTGAATTTGCGGGTGGATTGTGCTATACTGATTGGGCGAAGAAAGAGTACAAAACGTACTGTATGAGCAATACAATGAAGAAATTGCTTTTTCCCAAGGCCATTGCGCACAGCGTATATGACCTCGACCCCGGACGTTTGGCGGAACGGGGAATCAAAGCCGTTATCTCGGATTTGGACGATACCTTAACCCCGTATTACCATACCGCCCCCAACGAAAAGCTTTGCGCCTGGCTGGCCGAGCTTAAAAAGCAGGGTATCCGCGTGTTTATCCTGTCCAACGGCAAAAAGCGCCGCGTAAAGCCGCTGTGCGACGCGCTGGGTGTGGAATGCATCGCCATGGCGATGAAGCCGCTGCCTTTTTCTTACCTTCGCGTCTTCCGCCGCTTAGGTTTAAAGCGGGAGGAAGTCGTCTATGTCGGCGACCAGATTTTTACCGACATCCTTGGCGGAAACCTTTCCGGACTGCACACTATCCTGGTCGAACCTATTGCCTATAAGCAGAGCAAACGCGAAATCAAGAAACGCGAGCTGGAAAAGCCTTATCGCCGCGTGGCGGAAGGGAAAGCATAGCTTGTTTTTCGATGTTCGATGTATGTATATGGCTGCGCTTTCTGATTTATGAAATACCGAGTCGACGCCATCCCCGGATTTACAACAAAAAAGTCCATGGGAAGAAAAAAAGGGCTTGACAAACGGAGGGCCGGCGAGTATAATAACTTACGTCGCTTTTGCTTGAAGGCAAACGCAAGGGAGCATAGCTCAGCTGGGAGAGCACTTGCCTTACAAGCAAGGGGTCACAGGTTCGAGCCCTGTTGTTCCCACCAGAGTTGGCCCGGTAGTTCAGTTGGTTAGAACGCTAGCCTGTCACGCTAGAGGTCGTGAGTTCGAGCCTCATCCGGGTCGCCATTTGCCTCTGTAGCTCAGTCGGTAGAGCAGGGGACTGAAAATCCCCGTGTCATTGGTTCGATTCCGATCGGAGGCACCAACACGAAGTGCAAACTTTCGAGTTTGCACTTCGTGCTTTTTTATGCGGAAAAATCGCTGCAAGTGGCGGTGAAAAGCCATTGGCGACGATTTTTGCCGCCGGCGAAAA
>JAKPBM010000330.1 GCA_029778935.1 Bacillota bacterium
CGCGGCTTAACACCGCCCGCTCCAGCACGGCAATGTTTTTGGCGGATGCTCTTCCCAAACCCCCGCCCTGGCGCTTGGCGATGTACCGGGTGGTCACATACGCCAGGCCGATGACGAAAACCACGGCCAACAGCGGAGGCACCACTAATTTAATTGTTTCCCACATGGTTTTCCCCTCCCTGTTGGCCGCGGGACGGCAAATTACGATTTCTTGATAACCTCGGTAATGCGCACGCCGAAGTTGTCGTCGATGACGACCACGTCGCCTCGGGCGACCAGCTGCCCGTTGACGACCACGTCGACCGGCTCGCCGGCCTGTTTATCCAGCTCAATGATAGAGCCCTGCCGAAGTTCCAGGATTTCCTTAAGCGGGCGCTTTTTGCGGCCGATTTCCACCGTAACCGTCAGTTCCACGTCCATGACGAGGTTCAAATCGATGGAGGAGGGGCTGTCGTCATCCTCGTCCAGTTGGCCGAAGTTGAGCGGGGCCACGTTGACCACCGTTTTCTGCGGCGCAACGGTAGCGGCGGCGGCTCTTGCCGGCGCTTTGGGCGCGGGCTCGGGTTGGGGCGCGCGCTTCGGGGCGGCCGAGGCGGCCGGGGCTGCCGGCGCGGGCTGGGCTGCCTGGGCGGCAGCGGCTTTGCGCACCTCGTCGGAGAAAACAACGCCGGGCACCTGCGCATGGCCGACGGTGTCGGTGAGATCCTGTTCGCTGGGCGACGGGGATACGTTCGGTTCTGCCATAGGTTCCTGCGCACCTCCCATGTTCATCGCCGTTTGTACCAGTTCCTTCGCAAATTCAAGCGGCATAACGGTCAAAAACTCGCTGTCCAGCAGACCTTCCACCTGCAGCCGGAAACTGACCCGCACAAAAGCCGGCATGTCCTCTGTAAAATAGTTGGGCAGCTCGTCAAGGTCAAAGGGCTTGGGCGTGGATATGTTGATCTGCACGTTGAGCATGGAAGCCAGCGCCGTGCAGGCGGCCCCCATCATCTGGTTCATGATCTCGCCCAGAGCGCTCAGATGCATCTCGTCCAATTCCTCGTTGGAATCGGCCATGCTTTCGTCGTTGATTAAGAGGCCAACGATGCGGCGCACGTCTTTGATGCTCATGATCATGATGTTGGAGCCGTGGAGGCCTTCGATGTACTCGATTTCGATGCCGACAGCCGGTTCAAGGTTGCTGTACTCAAACCTGCCGGGCTCCACCAGGGTGACCTGCGGCGTCGTTATGCTCACGGTTTGGTTTAACAGAATGGAAACGGCTGTAGCCGAGGCGCCCATACTGATGTTCAGAATTTCGCCAATGGCGTCCGTTTCAATAGATGTCAATCCCTCTTTGGGGGTAGGCTTCTTTTTGCTCACAAGACATGTCCTTCTTTCTTTGGAGGCTTTCCAATCTTGACGGCCATCTGGTTGCGGCTAATCCCCGGGCGTCCGGTAAGCCATTTCTTGCCGTTGATAAGTACGGTAATCGGCGCGTCCAGGTGCTGATCCAGCTTGATGACGTCCCCCGGCTGCAGAGAGAGGATCTCCCGCATGGTCAGGGAGGTCGTGCCCAGGATCCCGCACACTTCCACGTCCGCTTCGTTGACCTGCGTTAAGATGGTTTTGCGCATCTCTTCCTTTTCCGCCGCCTCCATATTGTCCTGGCGCTCGGTCTTGTCGAAGAGTTCCATCACTTCGTTGATGCCCATGCAGGGCACGCAGCAGGTCATGACGCCTTTTACGTTTCCGATGCGGACATTCATCACAATCACCGCCACGGTTTCGTCCATGGCGATGGACTTAATGAAGCGGGTGTTGGTCTCCATCTGGCGCAGTGCGACCGTCACCCCCGGCACATGGCCCCAGGCTTCTTCCAGCAGCATGGCCGCCCGCTTGAAGATGCGTTCCATCAGCGCCATCTCGATTTCGGTGTAGTCCCTTCTCGGCGTCGGGATTTCGTTGATGTTCCCGCCGAACAGGCGCTGGATCAGCGCGAAGGTCAGCGTATCCGACATGTCCAGCAGAATGGCGCCTTTGAGCAGGCTAATGTCGAAAATCCCCGTCATGAGGATGTCCGGCAAAGCGTTGTTATACTCAAAGTAGGGGTGCTCTTCCACGGAAACGACGGTGATTTCGCAGTAGCTGCGGGTCAGCCCGGCCAGATAGGCAGCCATATGCCTTGCAAAAACCTCATAGATGCCTGTCAAAACCTTTTGCTGATCCCGGGACAGCTTTTTCGGCGTTTTGAAGTTGTATGTCTTTATTTTATTGTCTTCTTTGGTCAGAACACGCTCTGGCGCGTTGCCCAGCAGCTCGTTCAACAGTGCATCAATTTGGTTTTGAGACAGTATTTCCGACATGGTTTCCTATCCTGTTCCCCCGCCCTAATCGGCTGCGGAAATGCTGATACCGGGGTTGCCTACGCGGCCCAAAAGCTCTCTCTTCCAGGCTTTGATCCGTGCGATGACTTCCTCGGGCGACTCCTTTGCGTAATAGCTTTTGCCGTTTGTCAGCGTAATCAGCGTATCGGGCGTGATTTCAATGATTTCGATAAGGTCCGGATTAATATAGTAGCGCTCGTTGCTGAGCCTGGTGATTTCGATCATGTGCCCTCATCCCTTTTTAGCGGCTTACCGCTTCAGATTGATCAGCTCTTCCAGAATCTGGTCGGAGGTGGTAATCACGCGGGAGTTGGCCTGGAAGCCTCTCTGGGCGACGATCATGTCCGTAAACTCCTTGGAAAGGTCCACGTTGGACATTTCCAGAGCGCCGGAGAGCAGCGGGCCGGCCAAACCGTCGCCTGCGCCGGTATATACGGGGGCGCCGGAGTTTTCTGTTTCGGTCAGGTACAGACCGCCTTCCTGGGACAGACCGGCGGGGTTGTTGAACACGGCCATGGCCACCCGGCCCAGCTCCTTGATCTGGCCGTCGTTGATGTCCTTGCCCTTAATCACGCCGGCCTGGTCAATGGTGATATCCACGTAATCTTCCAGATCATCGACTTTGATGGGATCGCCCAGCACCCATTTGCCGGCGGCATTCTTCTTTAGTCCGTAGACGAAGTTGCCGTTAGCGTCAACCAGGTTGCCCTCGGCGTCGAAGTCAAAAGCGCCGACGCGGGTGAACTTGGTGCCGTTGCCGTCGGCGATGACGAAGTAGCCGTCGCCGGCGATGTACAAGTCCAGTGTGCGGGCCGTCTGCTGGTAGCCGCTGCGGCTGTTGGTCACCTGGATGGAACCGACCGCCACGCCGTAGCCGAGCTGCATGGGGTTGGTGCCGCCGAGGTCGTCCGTGGCTTCGCTGGCGGCGGACAGGGTCTGGTAGTACATATCCTTAAACAGCACACGGCTCGCGGTGAAGCCGGCGGTGTTGACGTTGGCGATGTTGTTGCCGATGACGTCCATCATGGTCTGGTGGCTCTTCAGGCCGGTAACAGCAGAGAACATAGACTTAATCATATGTTTTCCTCCATTCTAAATATTGTCATTCGCCGATCAGGCTTACTTTTTCCATCGGGTAGAACTTTCCGTTCACATAGAGGTACGGCGAGCCGTTTTCATAGCTGACCTGTTCCACTTTCCCGGCGATGACGCCCAAAGAGCTTTCGTTATCCTCTATGGTAACGGTTTTTCCGAGCAACGTCAAGGCGAGATTGGTGTTTATGGCCTGCTTCAGTTCGTTGAGCTGGGTCAGCGTGGTAAACTGGGCCAGCTGGGACAGAAACTCGGTGTTGTCCACCGTGTCGTACATGCTCTGGTTCTGCAGCTGGGCGGCGATCAGGCGGAAGAAATCGTTGATGTCCAGTTCGGACGAGTTCTTTGGCTGCCTGGGCGCGGCCGTATTCTGGGTGGGTGCGGTGTACTGGGCGGCGGTGATGCTGTTGATTTCCACCGAAAAACCCCCTCCTTATATCCTGTAGTGTATGGTGCCGGAACGGTAGACGGGCCGCAGATTGGGGCTTTGGGACAGTTCCGGCGCTTCCTTGCGGCTTTTTGCTTCCGTTTCGCCAAAGGCGGGCGGCTGCCGGTTCCTCCCGAATTGTTCCGTCGCCGCGCCGAAGCTGCTTTGGGCGAAGTTTTCCATCACCAGCTGCTCCACGTTGTATCCGGCGGTGCGTAGCCCCGTGTGCAACAGGTCCAGCTGGGCGGCGATCATCTCCGTCGCTGCGGCCGATTCGCTTCGCAGCCGGATCTGCAGCGAGTTTTCCCGAACAGCCAGCCGCACGGTCACTTCGCCTAAGCCTTCCGGTTTCAGCCGGAGAGTGAAATGGTCTTTTCTCTGGCGCAGGCTGCTGACGATTTCCGTGGCCACCTGGCTTGCCGGCGGCTCCACGGGGGAACTGGTTTGCGTTTCCTCCGTCCGAATCTGGGACGGATGCGCAAATCTAAGGGCCGGGCTGGCAAAGCCCGTCGTGTTGCGCACTTCCAAGGGTTTACGCGGCTCTTCCCGTATCGAGACGGGGGCAACTTCTGTCGCTTCGCCCGTTTCCCCGGCGGCCTCTAGAATCATCGCCTGCTCTTCGCCGGCCATAGGCGCAGTGGGAACGGTTGCGTTGGGCCTGTCGGGCGCTTCCGGCGGCGCAAGGGCAGGTTCCGTTTGGGCGGCGAATTCCGTTAAAGTTTCCGCCGGATTTTGCCGCACGGCTCCTGCTGCGCCGGGCCGGGCGGTTTGCGTTCCCGACGTTTGGGGAGGAGCCGCCGGGGCTTGTGCCGTCTTACGGGGGCCGGCCTCCGTCTGGACGGTTTCCGCAAACGCCGGGGCGGCGGGAGCCGCCGTTTCGGCCGGTGGGGCGATTTCCTCCGTGTCCGGCGGCTGCGCTACGTTAGTTTGCGCAAGGCCCGCCGCGTCCGGCACCCTTCCCCACAGCGCGTTAGGCAGCGTGGGCGGGGCGGCCCTTCCCTCGGTCCCGACGGCGGGGGGAGGAAGTGCATTTTCCTCCTGGGGCATCTCCTGCGCCGCGTCCGGCACAGGGGCCGGCATGGCGCAGACAACGCCCAGCGCGGCCTGCCGCTCATCCCAAGGGTCGTCCGGGTTCGGCGGACTGCCTTCCGGGGAGCCTTCGCCTGTCCCCTCGACGCTCTGTTCCATGCTTTGCAGCAGTAGGCAGAACAGATTGCCGTTTTCTTCCAATATCTGGGCGGGCGATGTAGTTTTGGCATTTGCTGCCGGAATCGTTCCGGTCAGCCCGTTTACTTGCATCAGAGGCAATGGCGTTCACCTGCCCTTTCTTTTCGCTGCCGCTAGTGCACCATCCGGCTGGCGGCGACGTTGGCAACGAATTCTTCTATGATAACTTCTTCTTTTTTTCGAACTTCTTCGGTGTAGGCTTCAAACTTGTTCTCCCGCAGCTTTTCGACGGTCATCTTGTCCGTCGTCACGGCCAGAAGCCGTTCCCGCTGCCGGTCGATTTGGTCCTGCAGGCGCAGAAGACGCTCGTCGTAGGATTCGATCTTGCGCTTCATCTCTTCCAGCATGATGCGCATGGTGCGCACCTTGCTGGCCGGGACCCCTTGAGCGCACTGGGCCTGATACTCGGCGACCTCGCGCTCGTAGCTTTCCTGCAGCGCTTGCCGCGCGTCGTCCAACGCCTGGTATTCCGCTTTTAATACGTTGAGCTTTTCCGTTTCCCGGTTTTGCAGGTGGGTTTCGTAAAACAGCACCGAGTCCAGGGAAAACTTAAACTTTTTCATAGGCTACCCTTCCTTACGCTAGGAAGCGAGCTTTTGCATCTGCTCCAGAATCTCGTCAAAAGTGAACTTCTCGTTGATGCCCTGTCGCAAAAACGCGTTGATCTGGTCGATGGTGGCTATGGCGTCGTCGATTTTGGGGTTGGTCCCCTGCTTGTAGGCGCCGATGCTGATAAGGTCGAAGTTTTCGTAGTACGCCGCCAAACGGGCCCGAATGACGGAAGCGTACTGCAGATGTTCCGGCGTGACGATTTCGTTCATGACGCGGCTGATGCTCGCCAGAACATCGATGGCCGGGTAGTGGTTCCGCATGGCCACTTTCCGGGACAGAACAATGTGGCCGTCGATAATGCCGCGCACCGTGTCGGAGATCGGCTCGTTGACGTCGTCGCCTTCCACCAAAACGGTGTAAATGCCCGTGATGGAGCCTTTCTTGAAGTTTCCCGTCCGCTCCAGGAGTTTGGGAAGCAGGGCGTAGAGGGAAGGCGTGTAGCCTCTTGCGATAGGCGGCTCGCCGGTGGCCAGGCCGATTTCCCGCTGGGCCATGGCAAAGCGCGTAAGCGAGTCCATCATCAAAAGCACGTCTTTGCCCTGATCCCGGAAGTATTCGGCGATGGCTGTGGCCGTTAGAGCGCAGTGGAACCGGGCCATGGCCGGCTGGTCGGAAGTGGCGGCCACTAAAACGGTCTTTTTCATGCCCTCTTCCTGGATGTCCTTTTCGATAAAGTCCCGTACCTCACGGCCGCGCTCGCCCACCAAAGCGATGACGTTTACGTCCGCTTCGATGTTGCGGCAGATCATGCCGAGCAGGGTACTTTTACCGACGCCGGAGCCGGCGAAAATCCCCATTCTCTGCCCCTTGCCGACGGTGAGCAGCGAGTCGATGGCCTTGACGCCGATGTGAATCCGCTCGCTGATGCGCTCTCGGTCGAAGGGGTTGGTCGGCGCGCCTTCCACGGAGTAGTATTCCGTGCATTTGAGCGGCGGGCCGCCGTCGATGGGGTTGCCAAACCCGTCCAGAACCCTTCCGATGACGTCGTTTCCCACAGGAACCCGCAGGATGTCGCCGGTCGGCTCTACGATGCTGCCCTTGACGATGCCGGTCATATCGTCAAAGGGCATCAGCAGCACCCGGTTTTCCCGAAACCCCACGATTTTGGCCAGAATGTACGAATCCCGCTTGCGGGTGTAGATCCGGCAAAGCGAGCCGATGTCTGCCGCCGGCCCCGTGCTTTCGATGAGCATCCCTATGATCTTGTCAATCTTCCCGCTGTAGACAACCGTTTCCGTTTTGTCCACGACGTTAGACAGTTTCTTAAAATCCAACTGTGTCATAGGATTCTCCCAGGAGTTTTTCGCTTACAATGGCCAGCTGTCTGTCGGCGCTGGCGTCTAACAGCAGATTGTCCGTCTCCACCTTGCAGGTGCCCATGGGGGCGTTTTCGTCGACGCGGATTTCGATCTGCTCCGCGTCCTTGACCATGCTTAGAAGGTAGTCGGCGCTCATGCTGGCAAAATTTGCTTCGTGGGGAGAAACCGTCAAAGTCACGCGCTTTTCCCCGCTGATTTCCGCCACGGCTTTTTTGAACATCCGCACGTAGGCGCCGTTGTCCTCCGAAAGCTCGGTGTTCAGGATTTTCCCCGCAATCTGCAGGGAGAGTCTTAAAAGGTCGCGGCTGTAGTCGTCAAGCATTTTCTTCTTGCCGGCGTCCAGATCGGCCAGCAGCTTCTCGACGGCTTCCAGTCTGTCGCGGGTTTCCTCGTCGGCCTTGGCCAGCCCTGCGGCGTAGCCTTCGTCGTATCCCGCTTCGTACCCTTCCCGAAACCCCTGTTTCTGCGCTTCCTGCTTCAGGGCTTCGGCGGTGTCCGCCGCTTCCTTTAATATACGTTCGCATTCCAAGCTGGTATTGCTCAGCATGGTGGCCGCCGTTTCCTCCGCCCCCACCAGGTAGCGGGAGGGAAGATCCATCGTTTTGATGGCGTGGGCGGCGCGGCTGTTTAAGACGTGGCTGTTGCGGGCCAGAGATACAAAATCCGCTTTAACGACCTTAGACAATGATCTCGTCCCCCCATCCACGAGAAATGATGATCTCGCCGGCTTCGTCTAACTTGCGGGCAATAGATACCAGCTTCTGCTGGGCTTCTTCCACGTCGGAGAGCTTGACGGCGTGAATGTACTTGCTCTCTTCCTCGATGGTCTCCCGCATGCGCATGGACATGTTCTGGTAGAACACGTCGGCGATTTCCTTGCCCACGCCTTTGAGGGCGATAAGCAGGTCGGTGGGATCCACTTCCTGCAGGAAGCGCTGGATGTACAGCGGTTCCAGATTGGCAAGGTCTTCGAACACGACCATCTTGTTCCGGATTTCTTCGGCCAGCTTGGGATCTTTCTTTCCCAGCTCTTCCAGAATATATTTCTCCGTACCGCGGTCGATGGTGTTTAACACCTCGGCCATGTACTTAATGCCGCCGATCTGGGTGCTGCCCAGCGCCTCGCCCATGGAGAGCTTGTGCTCGATCAGGCTTTCCACCTGCTTGACGATGTCCGGCGACGTGCTGTCCATGGTGGCAATGCGTTCCACAACGTCCAGCTGGACGTCCCGCGGCAGCTCGCTTAAAATCGCCGACGCCTGTTCCGTCGTGCAGTAGGACAAAATCAGCGCGATCGTCTGCGGATGCTCGTTCTGAATCAGGCTCAACAGATGCCGGGGGTCCACCTTGTAGATGAACTGGAACGCCTTTGTCTGCAGGGAGCGGGTCACCTTCTCAATGATGGCGGACGCGCTGGGGCCCCCGATGGCCTTCTCCAGTACCGCGCGGGCATACTCGATGCCGCCTTCGGTAATGAACTTCTGCGCCATGCAGAGGTTGTAAAACTCGTCCATCGTGGACTCTACCGCATCGGACGACAGGTTCTCCAGCGTCGCGATTTCCTTCGTAAGCTGTTCAATCTCGTCCTGGTGCAGATACTTATACACCTTGGATGCGTTCTCTACACCGAGGGCCAGCACCACCGTGGCGGCTTTCCGGAGAGAGCTGCTTCTCTGCATTCTAGCAACACTCATCTCGAATCCCCCTCTTTCATCCACGCACGCAGTAACTGGGCTACGATCTCGGGATTGGTGGATGCAAAATCTTTAATCTGTTTCTTCAAAACCTGTTCTCTCGTTTCGTTCAGAACAATGCCGCTGGGCATATTGTTCTGCTGCGCCGCGAGCTCCGCCAGTCTAGCGGCTTCGGCGGCCCGCTGGGCTCTAACCTTCCTGCGCTTCCTGGAGTAGATGGCCAGCAGAATCCAAATGACAATCAGAAGCACAAGCGCCGCGCCGATGCCGATTAAAATCAGCAGCTTCTCGTCGATGCCCAGCCACTCGGCCAGGTTAAACTTGGGCTCCGGCTCGGGTGCCGGCTGGGTGCCTTCTTTCAGGAAGGCGGCGTTGGTAATCGCCACTTTGTCGACGGAAACGCCTGCGCCGTAGGCGACCAGCTTCTGGTACTGCTCTTTCACGTTGTCCGGCAGTTCCGCCACGTCCAGCAGCACGGCCACCGTCATGTCGGCGATCGACCCGCCGTTGTCCACGATGGTTTCGATCATCTTGTTCACGTAGTAATCGGTAGTGCCGCTGTAGTTGGCGCTTTGGTCGCCGTCCTCCTGCTCCACGTCCCCTTCCTGGTAGGTGGGCACGCCGGCGTTGGTTTCCGTTCCCGCGATACCGCCCGGAACAGTGCCGCCGTTGGTGTTGGAGAAGTCCCACTCCTGGTGGTAGGGGATGCCGTTGTCGCCGACGACGGGGGAGTATTTGACTTCCTCGCTGGTCTTTTTGCGGAAGTCCACCACCACGTTTACGACCACGCTCACGCCGTTCTTGCCTACAACCGGCTCCAACAGCTGCATGATCTTCTTTTCATACAGGCGGTTGATGCTTTCCACCAGCTCCAGCTTGGTCATGGTGCCTTCCGAACTCTCTTCGTCGCTCTTTTCGTTTAAGATGTTGCCGTCCCCGTCGATGATAACGACGTTTTCCGGCTCCAGCCCCGAAACGCTCCGGCCGACCAGGGATTCAATGCCCTTGACCTGCTTTTCCGTGAGCTTTTTGCCCGGCGTCAGGTCCAGCACGACGGAAGCGGAGGAGACGTTCTTTTCACTTTTCAATACAAAGGAAGAATCGTCCGCCACGTTCAGCGTAACGATGGCGTTATCGATGCCGTCCAGGGTGCGGATCGCGTCCTGCAGGCGGTTCTGCAGCTGGAAGATCAGATACTGCCGTTTTTCGTAGTCAGTGGTGATGATGGCCGAGCTGCTGGCGAAGATGTCGTATGTAAGGGTGCTCTTGGGATACCCTTCCGACGCCAGCTGCATCTTAATCAGCGCCTCTTCCTTGGCCGGCACGTAGATCGTTCCGTCCGTGTCCACCTTGTACTCCTTGCCCAGCGAATCCAGAATGCTGATCACTTCGGCCCCTTCCGAGGCGGACAAACCGCGATACAGTACCGCATAGCTGTTTTTTCCCAGCAGGGCTACCAGAACGATGGCAGCAACAATGATGGCACCGGCAACCGACAGCAGGATTATTCTCTTTTTGGGTTCCAGTTTTTCAAAAAATTCCTTGATTTTTTTGAAGAACCCCGATACCGATAAACTCATACCTGTGCTATGCCTCTCAAACCGTTAAATTCCCCGCGCTAGAGCGAGATGCGCATCAACTCGTTGTACGCCTCCAGCGCCTTGTTGCGGACCGCAACCAGCGTCTGCACAGCCAGATCGGCTTTGGCGGAGTTAATCATGATATTGTGAAGGGCGTCCGTGTCGCCCAGGACCAGGTTCACCATGTCCTGCCGGACGGCGCTTTCCGCTTCCTTCACGTTTCCGATCAAATCGGACAGCAGATTCTGAAATTCCTGGCCGCCGCCGGCCTTGTTTGTCTGCTGGATGCTTTCCCGCTGGCTTTGAATCTGCTGAATTTCTTCCAAAAGCCGCGTTGCCTGCGACTGTACTGCCGAAACATTCATTTGGGCTCTCCCCTTACTGGATTATTTTCCGATGTTTAGTGCCGTGGAAGCAAGCTGCTTCATGGCGTTGAAGGCGGTGACGTTCGCCTCGTAGGAGCGGGACGCCGACATCAAATCCACCATCTCTTCCAGGGTGTTTACGTTGGGAAGCCGCACGTAGCCGGCTTCGTCGGCGTCCGGATGGTCGGGGTTGTATTCGACCTTGAAGTCGTCCCCGTCTTCCAAAACCTGGGTGACTTCCACCCCCGCCAGCACCTGGCCCAGTTCCTTCCGGAACCCGTCCACCCGCTGGGACAGAACCACCAGCTTGCGCCGGTAGGGCTCGCCGTTTTCCGTCCGGGTGGTCTGGGCGTTGGCCAGGTTTTCCGAGATGACCTTCATCCGGAACTTCTGCGCCGTCAGGGCGGAACCGCTGATATCAAGAGAGCTCAGGAAAGCCATTTTCTAATCCCTCCGTTTTGCGTTAGCCCTTGCCTTCGGTGATGATGTGCCGCATGCGGCTGATATGCGACGACAGCGAAGCGACAAGGTACTGGTATTGGATCTGTTCCTTGGCCAGCTCGACGTTTTCCGCGTCCAGGT
>JAKPBM010000342.1 GCA_029778935.1 Bacillota bacterium
CCGGAATTATTATAACAGGTTTCCATTTTTTGCGCAAGGCAAAGGCGCAAAGCCGGTTTTGCCGGCCTCATTTGACAGAAAACGGCCCGTATGCTACAATACAAAAGGAACACACGTTCGAAAACGCACGGAAAGGAAGTGCCGGATGGCCGCGAAAAGCAGCTACGGAAATGAAAGCATTACCGCTCTGAAAGGCGCGGACCGTGTGCGCCTTCGGCCGTCGGTCATTTTCGGCTCCGACGGGTTGGAGGGGTGCGAACACGCCTTTTTTGAAATTCTCTCCAACTCCATCGACGAGGCCAAGAGTGGCTACGGCACGGAAATCATCGTCACCCGATATTTAGACCGTTCCATCGCCGTGGAGGATTTCGGCCGCGGCTGCCCTGTGGACTGGAACCCCATCGAAGGCAAGTACAACTGGGAGCTGGTGTACTGCGAACTGTACGCCGGCGGCAAATATAAAAACAACGAAATCGGCGCTGATTACGAATATTCCCTCGGATTAAACGGCCTGGGGGCCTGCGCGACCCAGTATGCGTCCGAATTTATGGACGTAATTGTGAAACGGGATGGGTTTTGCTACACGCTGCACTTTAAAAAAGGCGAAAACGTCACCGACAGCAAAACGGGCATGATCAAAGAGCCTATCACAGGCAAGTACCAGACGGGCACCAAAACCCACTGGCGGCCCGATTTGGAAGTGTTTACGGAAATTGACATCCCGCTGGAGCGGTTCCAGACCATCCTGCGGCAGCAGGCGGTGGTCAACCCGAAAGTCCGATTCGTGCTCAAAAACGAGACGGAGCCGGGCAAGTTTGAAACCTTCGTCTACTTCTACGAAAACGGCATTGCCGACTATGTGCAGGAGCTGGCCAACGGCAGCGAGCTGCACCCGGTCCACTACGCCGAAACGGAGCGGCGGGGCCGCGACCGGGAGGATTTGCCCGAGTACAAAGTCAGGTTGCAGGTGGCCTTTTGCTTTACCAACCAGGGGAACCACATCTCCTATTTCCACAACTCGTCCTTTTTGGAATACGGCGGCTCGCCGGAAAAGGCGGTCAAAAGCGCCTTTGTGTCGGCGCTGGACGCCTATCTGCGCCAGAACAACAGGTACGCCAAAAACGCTTCCAAAATCCTGTTTTCCGACATTGCCGAAAACTTAATTTTAGTGTCCAGCTCCTTCTCCACCATGACTTCCTACCAGAACCAGACGAAAAAGGCCATCACCAACAAGTTCATCCAGGAGGCCATGACGGAGTTTCTGCGTTCCACATTGGAAGTCTACTTCATCGAAAACCGGCAGGAAGCGGACAAGATTGCCGAGCGGGTGCTTAGAAACAAGCAGATCCGCGAAAGCGCCGAGCAGGCGCGGCAGAACGCGCGGGTGAAGCTCTCGGGCAATCTGGACATCACCACGCGGGTGGAAAAGTTCGTCGACTGCCGCTCCAAAGACCCGTCGGTGCGGGAGCTGTATATCGTGGAGGGCGATTCGGCCCTGGGTTCCTGCAAGCACGGCCGGGACGCCGAGTTTCAGGCCATTATGCCCGTCCGCGGCAAGATTCTAAACTGCCTGAAAGTGGACGAAAACCGGATTTTTAAAAGCGAAATCATCACCGACCTCATCAAGGTGTTAGGCTGCGGCGTGGAAATCGGCCGGCACAAGGAGCTAAGGAGTTTTGACCTTTCGGCTTTGCGCTGGAAGCGCATCATCATATGCACCGACGCCGACGTGGACGGCTATCACATCCGCACGCTGATTCTGGCCATGCTGTACCGGCTGGTGCCAACGCTCATTAGGGAAGGCTACGTGTATATCGCCGAAAGCCCTCTGTATGAGATTACGTGCAAGGGTAAAACGTATTTTGCCTACGACGACCGGGAGAAAAACGAGATTGTCGCGTCCTTTAAGGGGAAGCCCTATACGATTCAGCGCTCCAAAGGCCTGGGCGAAAACGAGCCGGAGATGATGTGGCAGACGACCATGAACCCGGCCACCCGCCGCCTGATTCAAGTGCTGCCCGACGAGGCGGAAAAAACCGCCCAGATGTTCGACCTGCTTTTGGGCGACAATCTGGAAGGGCGTAAGGTTTTCATAGCTGAAAACGGTTCCAAATACCTGGAATTTGCCGATATTTAACCCCTAAATACAGCAAAACAGCGGTTCTTTGCCGCTGTTTTTTATTTATATATTTTATTTTTTTAAGCGTCCGGATTGCTTTTGCCGGCTGTTATCGGCTGGCCTGCCGCCGGATGAGACGAGGGAATGAACATCTTCCGGCTCGCGGCAGAGCGGGCGCCGTAGGGAATGGCGCCGATACATTCTGAAAGCATCAAACGGAAATTTATCGTACTAGAAGGGGAAACTTAAAGCATCGCGACGAAGGCCACCACAACGCCCAGGGTGCGCACCTGCGCCTTGTCCGGCCCGTTGAAAATCAGGGGCGCATACTCGGGATTTTCCGCCACCAGAACGATTTGGTCGGGGTAGCGGTAGATGCGGCGGAGATACACTTCTCCGTTGATATATACAGCGGCCAGATTGCCGCTTTTTACCTGCGACTGACGGCGGATAAACAGGATGTCGCCGGGGTAAACCCGGGCGGCCACAAGGCTGTAATCTTTACAGCGGTAGGCGAAATCCGCCTGGACAGACTCGGGAACGGCCACCGAACGGTCGGCAAATTGGGCCACCAGCGTTCCGTCGTCGGTGAAATCCTTGACCAGAGGAAGCTTCCTCGTTCGGGGGATGGTAAAATCGCAGGGAACATCCAGGCAAGGGGGAGAGGCGGTCAGCGTTCCGTCGATAATGTCGCTCTTTTTCAGGCCGAAGTGGTCGGCCAAGCGCTGGATGGCCCCCATGCGCGGCTCCTTGGAACCCCGTTCCCACGAAGATATGGCCTTGTCGGAAACGCCGACAATCATCGCAAGCTCTCTCTGCGTCAGCCCGTGCTCTTCCCGAAGTTTCCTGATGTTTTCCCCAATTGACATTTGCCATACACCTCCGATTTATTTCAGTATATACTAAGAGTAGAAAAATTGCAATTCTTTTTTTTAGGATTATTCGACAAAATTCGCCTTGACACACTACTTTAAGTAGATTATAATGGTGCCAAAAGGGGGCTCGGAATATGAATAATTTGACAATCGGTAGAAAAATTTTGGGCGGAAAACAGATAGAACTTCGTCGGGCGCGATGGATCCGCGGCATATCCAGGCGGGAAATGGCGCGAAATCTGGGGGTTCCGTTGGCAAAATACGTCTATTGGGAGTGTTTTCCGGAGCAAATGCCCGTGTCCGCCGCGAAAAGGTTCGCGGAGACGGTAGAACTGCCGCTGGATGTGATTTTTTTTGGCCCCAATTCTACTTTAAGTAGAGATAGGAAAAGAATGACAGGCGAGAAAAAAGTGCTGCGCAAGGTGGGCGTTTGTCTGCTTTGCGGAGAACCAATCGAAATAAACTTTCGGGAGAAATTTGTGCGCAACGAAAAGGAAAAGCAAAGGGGCGCTTTCGAACCGGTGGTGCGGCTTTTTAACGGGGTGGAACCCTTCGGAAACGACGGCGTTTGCGCCGAGTGCCTGACGGCCCACAGGGCCGCGCTGGAAAGCACTCCCGGCGGGGCGGCCGGCGAAAGAGAAAGCCTGGTGGACTTGGCAAAGTATCTGGTGGAACAGTTCGGGAGCGACCGCAGGGAGGGGATACCGTGGATACCAAGCAGGTAAAGGAATTGCTATTGCAGTACGAAAAAAATAAAGTGCTGGCCATGATGCTGGAAGAAAAGGCAAAGCATCTGCGCAGCGTCCTCTACGCGCCGAAAGCGTCCTCCCTGGAAGAGGGGCGGAGAGGCGGCCCTGTGTTCGGGATTGACGACCGGCTGGCGCAGATTGAGCAGCTGGAGCAGGAGGCGGCCAGGAGGAAAAACCAGGTAAAGCTTGTGGAGATGGCCCTGTCGCTGCTGGACGAGGAGGAGCGGCGGGTGGCGGAGCTGTGTTTTTTGTACCCCAAGAGCGGCAACGTAAAAAAACTCTGCGAAGAGCTGCACAAAGAGCGTACGGCGGTATTCCGCCTTTCCAACCGGGTGCTGGCGAAGCTGTCGGGCGTCTTATGGGCGGCGGCGTTCGACGATTGTACGACAGAAAATGCGGAAAAGCTGCCTAATTAGAGAATATTTTGCGCCTTTCCGGGCGGGATGATAAGATAATATAAAAATGTACATAGCCAATGCAGTCAAACGCTAACATACCGGACTATAGGGGGAAGGAGCTTTGGAACAGGCGGTATCGGCCGCCGCGCTGATGCGGGAGTATACGGAACAGTATATGGAAAAGGTGTTCTATTTCTGCCTGCGCATGTGCGGCAACGTCCCCGACGCGGAGGATTTGACGGCGGAGGTCTCCGAGGCGGTCGTCGCGGCGCTGCAGAAAGGCGTTGTTCCCGCCCGTTTTTCCGCCTGGGTGTGGAAAATCGCCCGCAACCGGTGCGCTTCCTGGCTGGAAAAGCGCCGGAAACGGGAGTGCGGGGCGGAGTTGACGCCCGATCTGCCGTCGGAGGAAGGTTCGGCGGAAGAAGCGCTCATTGACGGCGAGGCAAGGCGTTTGCTTCGCCGGGAACTGGCCTTCATCGCCAGGGAGTACCGGGAGATTATCGTCGCGTTTTACATCGAGGACAGAAAAACCGACGACATTGCCAAAGTGCTGGGCCTTCCCAAAGGCACGGTGACGGCAAGGCTTTGCCGCGCCCGCCAAAAATTAAAGGAGGGTATGGAAATGGCGAGAGAATTCGGAAAACGAAGCTATAAACCGGAAAACGTCTTCTTTATTATGAACGGCCAGATAGGGAAGCACGGCGAGCCGTGGTCGATAGTGGACAGACTCCTATGCAAGAATATCCTGCTGGCAGCGTACAACGCGCCGAGAACGCCGGAGGAGCTGGCTATCGAACTGGGCGTGGCTCTGCCGTATATGGAGGATGAGCTGAAAAAGCTGAAAGACAAAACCCTTCTCAAAGAACAGAAGGGCCGGTATGCGACGGATATTTTAATCATTAGCGCCGAAACCCAGGAGAAAATTTATGAATACCAGCGCCGAATCGCGCCGGCTTTTGCGGAAAAGCTTATGGAGATCTGCGATTGCGAAGCGAAGTGCTTTGCGGAAAACGGAACCGTTTGGCACGAGGGCTACCAGCCCTATGAGGACTTGCAATGGGCCCGGCTCATGCGGTGGGTGGACGATATAGAGAAGGATGTCCCGCCGCTGGGCAGGCCGGGCGGCAGAAAGCTGGCCGACAACGGGTATACGGTGCGCCCCAACGGCGGCGCATGGGAGCTTCTGGGACTGGAAGATTACCGGGGCGACGAGCCGCCCTTTGTGGGCAAGCACGGATGTTACGAAAAGCCCGAGCACCAAGAGGAAACCGTGGCTTTCTGGCAGTACAGGTTTTATAAATTCGGGCTCGAGCAAAAAACACCTACGTATCTTACAATAGAAGAGGCCAAGGCGCTGAAGGACACGACCGTGGCGGCGGAGAACCATACAATGCCGCAGGCGCCGGCGGCCTGCCTTGCCAAACTGGTGGAACACGGGTACCTGGTGCGGGACGGAGACACGTATCGGCCGACCTTATGGGTCTGGTTCCGGAAGAAAATCGGCGATTTTACGGAGGCCCAGAAGAAAACGCTGGAAAGCCTTCGGGCGGAAGCGGTCGCCATCGCCCGCGAGCACTATGAGTTCTGCCGGAAGCTTGTGCAGGGCGATGTGCCGGCCCACCTGAAAGACGACGTCCACCAGCTGGACAATGCCTGCGAGACCCTGTTTTTGCGGCGCGGCGCCGTGCTGGAGGAGGCCCTGGCCAAAGGGTACCTCTCTTTGCCCCAAAACGACGAGGGCCGCATGCGCATGCTGGGCGCGTATCTGGAGATTTAGAGCAAAAAGCCCGCGAAGAAGTCTTCGCGGGCTTTTTTCCTTTTATACCTGTTTACATCGGAGAGGAATTGCTTAGGCAAAGGAAAACGGCGTACGTTTAGAACCGGACACGCTGATTTTCCATCGATTCTGCGCTGCCTGCTTCGTTTTGACGCTCCTGCGGATTTGCAGACCGGCGCAGAAACCGGAATTGTCCGACGCGCGGATGTGGCGCATCGGAAAGATTCCACGCACGCCCGCAAATCCGCCCACGATCCTCTGCCCAACCCGTGATACGCTTGCCGTATTAGTCCAGCACCAGCGTGGGGGCGGCGTAGACGCGGGCGCCCAGCTCCTGATCCAGCAGGTACAGGCTCTTGGGGTCGTCGCCGAACAGCTCAAACTTGCGGATGAGGTCGGTAGCGTTTTTCTCTTCTTCGCCCTGCTCTTTGATAAACCAGTTCAAAAACTCGATGGTGCGGTAGTCGCGGGCTTCCAAGGCGGCGGCGTAAATATTGTTGATGGAAGCGGTCACCTTCTGCTCATGGGCCAGCGAGGTTACAAGCGGCTTTTTGTAATTGTCAAACTCTGCGTCGGGGGCGTCGATGGCGCTGAAGGTGACGCGGTGGCCGTTGTTCTGCAGATAGGTGCGGAACAGCATGGCGTGGTCTCTTTCTTCCTGGGCCTGCACGTAGAACCAGTTGGCAAAGCCGTCTAACCCCTCGTCGGTGTAGTAGTTGGAGATAGCCAGGTACAGATAGGCCGAGTAAAATTCCTTGTTAATCTGCTCGTTCAGCAAGGCGGATACTTCTTTGGTAAGCATAATTTAACCTCCTTGGCTTTTCTTCCATTATATACCAGCTGACTCCATTTTGCAAGGAAGAACTTCTCAAAGCATTTTCTGGATCTCCTTGCGCAGGCGGTAGATAATGCGCTTTTCCAGCCGGGATATGTACGACTGGGAAATGCCCAGCATGTCGGCCACTTCCTTTTGGGTCTTTTCCGGCCGGCCGGACAGACCAAAGCGCAGGGAGATAATACTTCTCTCTCTCGGGCCGAGCTTTTCCAATGCCGAGGCAAGCAGCTGCCGGTCCACTTCCTCGTCCAGCAGTGTCAGCGCGTCTTCCTCGTCGCCGCTTAACACGTCGGAAAGCAGCAGCTCGTTGCCGTCCCAGTCGACGTTTAGCGGCTCGTCAATGGAAAATTCGTTCTTCTGGCCGGCGGTTTTGCGCAGGTACATCAAGATTTCGTTTTCAATGCAGCGGGAAGCGTAGGTGGCCAGTTTGATGTTCCGCTCGGGGCAGAAGGTGTTGATGGCCTTAATCAGGCCGATGGTGCCGATGGAGATTAAGTCTTCGATGTTGACGCCGGTGTTTTCAAATTTCCGGGCGATATAGACCACCAGGCGCAGGTTGTGCTCAATCAAAACGCGGCGCACGTGCTCGTTGTCCGTGTAGAAGCGGCTGAGCAGGTAGGCCTCTTCCTCCGCGGACAAAGGAGGGGGCAGCGTTTCGCTTCCCCCGATGTACAGGATCGGCTCAGGCTCTCTGTGAAACAGCCTGTTCCAAAGGGATTTCAGCCAAAGTAGGAACTTTCGCATTCGGCCCGCATCCTTTCTCCGTTATCCGGC
>JAKPBM010000348.1 GCA_029778935.1 Bacillota bacterium
ACGGAATACTTCCGCGGCGCGCCGGTCAAGACCAGGCTGCTGCCGAAGGTGCAGGTGGACATCGTCGTCTGCAAGATTCCGGTGAAGACGGTGGTGGATACGGTCAAAAACGCCCTGTATTCGGGCCAGATGGGAGACGGCAAGATCTTTATCTACGACGTGGAGAACGTCATCCGCGTCCGCACGGGCGAGGAGGGCTACGACGCCCTGCAGGACGAGGAAGAGGAAAAAGCGCGCGCCACCCTGTAGCAGGTAGGGGGTTTGCACATATACAGCAAAGCATGGAACGGAACCGTTCCATGCTTTGCTGTTTATATGATAAATTCCGCCGCCAGGAAGACTCGGCAGGCCGAGTTCGTTTCCGCCGGCTGCGGGTGACTGCGGCTGGAGAATCGGTGGATTCCAAGAAAGCCGTTCCGCTTAGAATCTCTTAGCGGCCGGCAAGCCGCTGTTAGGTTTCCATATCAAACCGGGCAAGCAGGTAGAGATGCTTCTCCGTCCTGAATCGTCTGACCGGATATAACCTTGCTGCCCCTCAAGTTTTCTTGAGGGGCAGCAGGTTTCGTCTTATGCTTACACCATCTCGATGGAAATCGGCTCCATGGTAACGGTGCGCCCATCGGTGAGTTTCACCGTGGCGTCCTTCATCAAATCGTTGTAGAGCACCAGTTTGCCCGTTTCCAAAGCGCTCAGGTACACGCCTCTGGGCCTCTCGGCCAGAAGCATTTCCTTTGTCAGTTCGTGCATGCCGGGCACGGTCAGCAGCGCTTCCGCCACGTCGTCAATATAGGCGTCCAGCGGCTCTCTGAGGTTATGGATGAAGATGACGCGGCCCTTGCCCGTTTCGCCCCGGCGCCATTTGAGGTAGACAGACTGGTCGCCCTCGACGGTGACCGGCCCGCGGCGGCAGTTGGACTCGGTAATGGGGCAGATAACCGTGCCGCCGTTCTGCACCCATTCGTCGATGCGGTTCAACACGTCCGCTTCGATATAGTCGCCGTCGTGGCAGCGGGTGAGAAGGACAAGCGCTTTGTAGCCTTGCTTATCCAGCGCGCCTTCCAAGACCATCCGCTCGGAGCAGAAGTCATAGTCCAGCTTTCTTCTAAGGGAGAACACCTGCGTGAAGAAGCAGGAGCCGTCCAGCCAGCGCAGGGTCGAGTCGAACAGCTTGGACAGCGTGTCGGGGTAGAGCACGGCCACGTCAATGATGGGCTTGGCCCGCTGATTCAGCAGCGGCGCGTACTGGTTCCAAAGGGGCGCGCTTTCGTCGCAGCAGACGAAGTTGCCGCTGTAATAGAACAGGTGCTGGCCGTCGTTGACCAGGATGTTGTACAGCCGGTTGATAATGCCCCTGGCGGTGCTGTAGCCCGCCGGTTCGGAGCCGAAGGGGATGTTATAGAACCTCGCGGCGCTGGAGAGCATGCGGGTGATGGCGAAGTTCAGCTCGTAGCTTTCGTCCTCGTTGGTGGCGCGGATGCCGCCGTTGACTGCCACCATGCCCTGGGTCTGGTCGGTAAAGTCGGTGCCGGCTTCGCAGAAGCCCCAGCCGCCGGCGGACTGGTAGATGTCGTGGGATTTGAGTTCCTCCCGCACCCAGACGGCCCAGCGGTTGCACCAGTCGGTCATCTCGAACATGTACCAGTCCACAAAGTCCTTACGCTTGCGCAGGGAGTTGGTCTGGTAGGGGAGGTAGGTTTCCACCTGGTCGAAAGAGGCGATTTCCTCGTCCCAGGCTTTGGACAAATCGGCGGGGGTGGCGTACTTCTTCATGAGCCAGGCCCGGTATTTCCGGTTGGCGTCCTCGCCTTTGGCCCACCAGCCTATGTGCATGTGTTCTTTCTGGCCCTTGTAGCCCCAGTTGCCCGTGGCGGGGTACTGGCTTTCGCCGTAGTTGCCGCTGGGCCCGAGCCGGCAGCCCAAAACATTCT
>JAKPBM010000357.1 GCA_029778935.1 Bacillota bacterium
TATGGACAACGGCGGGCTGTTTACCGTCAACACCGGCCGCACCCACCGCATTTTCGATCTGGACCCCAAGTACATGAACGCCCCGGTGATTTTAGGCAACGGCGCTTTGCTTATGGACTGGACAAGCCGCGAAATCCTGCACCTAAGCCCCATCGGCGACGAGGGGCTGGCCCCCGTCCGGGACGTGAGAGACTTTTTCCCCAAGGTGATGATTGAGCTGCACGTGCCTGGCGACGTTACCTACTCTCTGCACATGGAGCAGGAGGGCTACACGGATGTATCCGACCCGGCGGACGCGCCCCGGCCGTGGATTAAGTCGGTCATGATCGGCTCCCGGGAAGAAATTGCCGGCGTGCAGAAGTTTTTGGCCGCCTACCACCGCAACAACGTCAGCTTCTTCCCCACTACGGGAGGATGGCTGGAAGTCGTCCGCTGCGGCGTCAGCAAGGGAACGGGGCTGAAGCTTTTGGCCAAACGGCTGGGCATTCCCATGGACAAGGTCTTTGCCGTTGGCGACGGGCACAACGACGTGGAAATGCTGCAGACGGCGGCCATCGGCTTTGTGCCCGAAAACGGCGAAGCGGAAGCTTTGGCCGTGGCCGACCGCATCGTCCCCTCCGTGGAAAACCACACCGTGGCCCACGTAATTGAAATCCTGGATAAAATGTTCTAAGCAAAAAAGGCACTTGCGGGTTCGCAAGTGCCTTTGTTTTCTGTTAGGGCGCAGACTTGGCCCAACTATGGCGTTCTGCGCCGCTAAGCGGGCGCTGTATCTACCCCTTTTGGGGCGGTTTTGCTATGCAAACCTTAGCAGACTATCGGTTCGCGCACGCCGGGGGTGCAGACTTCCCGCCGGGTGTTTTGGATAGTTTATGCGCCCATGCCGCCCTTTTTTACGGCAGCCGATCCAGCACGTTGATCAGCTCTCCCCATTCGCGGATATGCAGGTGTTCGCATTGGGGCGGATCGGAGCTGACGGTTATGTCCCGCTCCGTGTCGTTGTCGTACCAGATGGGGAACATCCCCGCCTTGGCCGCCCCTTCCACGTCCGCCTGAGGGTTGTCGCCGCAAAACCACACTTCGCCGGCGGATAGATTTGCCTTCCGAAGGGCGATTTCAAAGAGTATCCTGTTTGGCTTCCTGACAAAGTAGTCGCCGGAGGTCAGGGCAAACTCAAACCGGCTTTCCGGCAGCAGCCTTTGCAGCCGCGCCGAAAGGGCCTGCCCCGACCACAAAAGGTCGCTGATGACGGCAAACCGGATGCCCCGCTGCTGCAGATAGACAAGCATTTCGCCGGCCCCCGGCATAACGGCCCCGGCGGAAGCGGCGTTCCAGAACACCGTTTCCATCTCCAGCGGAGTCAGCGAAAACTCCACGCCCAGCAGCTCGCACAGCACCCGGCTTCCCACCGCAACGCTTATGTCGTAACCCTGGGCCCGTACCGCCTGCACGTGCCGTTCAAAGATCAGCTCGGTTCCCTTCGCCATGGTCTCCCAGCTGCAGTTGCAGGGGTTTTTGGTGACGTACTTCATCAGTTCCCTGTTTCCCCGCCGGAT
>JAKPBM010000373.1 GCA_029778935.1 Bacillota bacterium
AAGGGCTTTCGCCGCATCCGCCTGACGGGAAAAGAACTGTTGGAACATAGCTACTGGGATACGCCTTCCGGGCGGGAACAAGCCGCCAAGTGGAAAGAACTTCTGGACCGGCATTCCTGCCTGCTGTTTGACAGCAGCGGCCTGCCGCCGGAAGGGGAAGCGGTCGGCCCCGGCCTGCACAAACGGCGGGAACGTGTGGCCGCTTCCTGCGGGGCGCTGTTAAAGGCGCTTTTGGAAAGCGGCGCGGAAAGCACACTGCTGGTCGTCGGCGGCGACACGCTCTTAGGCTGCATGGCAAAGCTGGGCGTTGCGGAAGTGGAGCCGTTATGTGAGTTGGAAACGGGAACCGTTATGTCCCGGTTTGTGCGGGATGGAAAAACGTACCATATGCTTACCAAATCGGGCGGGTTCGGGCAGGAAACCCTGCTGGCGGACATCGCCAAAAAAATACGGAAAACCTGACAGGATACAATCGATTGAAATGCTTAGGAGGAAATGGACATGAAATACCCCGCTTTGCCCGGTCTGACCTGGGACGGAAAAATCTACTATAACGCCGACATGGGCGTGCTGGAAGCGCTGATTCCCAACGGCGGGTTTCCGTCGGCCCACGCCCCCGCTTTGCTGGAGCTGCCCGGCGGCGACATGCTCTGCGCCTGGTTTGCCGGCTCCTATGAAGGAAACGGCGACGTGCACATTGTCTGCGCCCGGCTGCCCAAAGATGGGGAAGGCTGGCTGCCGCCGGTGGACGTGTCCAACGCCCCTCACAGAAGCGAGCAGAACCCGTCCCTGTTTTTGGGGCCGGACAACGCCGTGTGGTGCATGTACACGTCCCAGCTGGAGCGGCAGGAGGGCAAGGGCAGCATGCAGTATACGGCCGTCATCAAACGGCAGAAGAGTTTTGACGGCGGCCTGACCTGGGAGCCCTTTGAGGTCATGTTCTCCGAGGAAGGCACCTTTGCCCGCCAGCCCATTCAGGTGCTTTCCAACGGCCGGTGGATTTACTCCACGTGGGTCTGCTCCGACGCCGACGACGGCATGGCCGGCGACCCGACCGTGTTCCGCGTTTCCGACGACGGCGGCAACACCTGGAAGCAGGTGCCCATGCCGAACAGCAAGGGCCACGTCCACGCCAACGTAATCGAACTGGAAAACGGCCATCTGGTGGCCTTCCTGCGCCACCGGGGAGCTTACCGCATCCACCGCAGCGATTCCTTCGACTACGGCGACACGTGGAGTGAGCCTGTTCCCACGCCGCTGCCCAACAACAACGCCGGCATTTCCGCCATCAAGCTGCAGAGCGGCCGCATCGCCATCGCCTACAACCCCACCAGCGCGGCATCGTATATCCCCGGCAAGGCCCAATGGCCCGGCCTGCGCTGCCCAGTGGCCGTGGCGCTGTCGGAAGACGGCGGCCTGACCTTCCCGCTTGTCCGCTGGATGGAGCGGGGCGAAGGGTTTATGGGCGAAGAAAACCGTGTCAACAACAAAAGCTACGAGTATCCGTTCCTCATGCAGTCGAGAGACGGCCAACTCCACCTGGCGTACGCGTCCCACAACCGCTACGGCATAAAATACATGCGTTTCACCGAAGAAGACGTCATGGGAGCCAAGCGGAAGAAGTAATCCCGCCGCAAAACGGGTCTAAGGGGGGCTATTATGCTCACATCGTATAATATCAAACTGCCCCGCGCGGTTTACGGCGGCGAAAACGCCATTGAAAATCTTACCGCCATCTTAAAAGCAAGTCGCGCCCAAACGGTGGCCGTGTTTACCAGCATAGCCGTCGAAAGCGCGGGGCTTCTTGCCCCTGTGGCGGAGGCCATCTGCGCCGCCGGCGCTTCCTACTACGTCCTCGACGACGTGCCCGCCGAGCCGTCGTACACGGAAGTGCAGCGGATTGCGGACCAGTTCAAGCGGAAAGGCGCCGATATACTCGTCGCCTGCGGCGGGGGCAGCGTCATGGACACGGCGAAGCTGGCCGGCGTGCTGCTGACCGGCGAGTACGGCGTGAAAGAACTGTTAAAAGAGCCGGGCAGGGCGAAAAAGTGCGTACCCACCGTTATGATTCCCACCACGGCAGGCACGGGCGCGGAAGTAACGCCCAACGCCATCGTGGCGGTGCCGGAAAAGGAGCTGAAAGTCGGCATTGTCAACGAGCACATGGTCGCCGATTATGTGATTTTAGACCCCCGGATGGTCAAAAACCTGCCCAAAAGCATCGCCGCCGCTACCGGGCTGGACGCGCTGGCCCACTGCATCGAATGCTTTACCGGCAACAAGGCCAACCCCTTTAGCGACCTGTACGCGCTGGAAGGGCTGGATTTAATTCTGAACAGCATCGAAAAGGCCTGCGATGACCCAAACGCCATGGCGGAAAAGGAGCGCATGCAGCTGGCGGCTTACTACGGCGGTCTGGCCATCACCGCCAGCGGCACCACAGCGGTCCACGCCTTAAGCTACCCCCTGGGCGGCAAGTACCACATCGCCCACGGCGTGTCCAACGCCATTCTGCTGGCCCCCGTCATGCGGTTTAACGCGCCTAATTGCGAAGACCGGCTGGCCATCATCTACGACCGCTGCCACCGCGGCGAAAAGACTTGTCAAACCGATGCCGAAAAGGCCGAATGGATTAATACCCGTCTGGAACGGATTGTCAAACACCTGGGCATTCCGGAAAGCCTGAAAGCATTCGGCGTTTCGGAAAGCGACCTGGACGGACTGGTGGAAGCCGGCATGCAGGTGCAGCGGCTGCTGGTCAACAACCCGCGCCCCGTAACGGCGGAAGATGCCCGCGCGATTTACCGGCAGGTGCTGTAAAGGCGTGGAAAAGGGAGGAAAACGTATGAAACCCATCGAACTCAAAGGCATTATCCCGCCGATTGTGACCCCGATGCACGAGGACGAAAGCATCCACTTCGATGAACTCCGCCGCCAGGTGGACCGGATGATTGAAAACGGCGTCCACGGCTTGTTCCCCTGCGGCACCAACGGGGAAGGGTATATTCTGACGGCGAAAGAGAAGCAGGAAGTGTTGGAATGCGTCATCGACCAGGCCAAAGGCCGCGTGCCTGTTTACGCGGGCACGGGCTGCATCTCCACGAGAGAAACCGTTGAGCTGAGCAGGCTGGCCCAGAGGGCCGGCGCGGACGTGCTTTCCATTATTACGCCATGGTTCGGCGCGGCCGGCCAGGACGAACTGTATACCCACTATAAAACCGTCGCCGCCGCCGTAGACATGCCCATTGTGCTGTACAACATCCCGGCAAGAACGGGCAACGCCTTAGCGCCTGCCACGGTAGAGCGCCTTGCGCAGATTGAGAACATCGTGGGCATTAAAGACTCCAGCGGCAATTTTGCCAACATCCTTGACTATATCAAAGCCGGCGCATCCAAGACCAATGGCAAGTTCTACGTTTTGTCGGGCAACGACCAGCTTATTGTCTGGACGCTGCTGGCCGGCGGCACGGGCGGCATCGCCGGCTGCGCCAACGTGTATCCCAAAACCCTTGCTTCCATTTACGACCTGTTTATGGAAGGCAGAGTCGAGGAAGCAAAGAAAGCCAACGCCAGCATCCAGAGCTTCCGCGCCTGCTTTCAGTACGGAAACCCCAACACCATCGTAAAAACGGCGGTGAACCTTCTGGGCTACAACGTAGGCCCCTGCCGCGCGCCGTTTCACCAGGTGCCGCCGGAAGGCATCGAAGCCATCAAAAAAGTCCTGGCGGAAAACGCCGCCAAAGGCATGAAGTAGGGGGAGCAACATGAGTTACAAGCCGATTGTCGCCATCACCATGGGCGACCCGGCGGGCAACGGGCCGGAAATCACGGTGAAAGCCCTGGCAAGAGCGGAGCTGTACGACCGCTGCCGCCCGCTGGTGGTGGGCGACGCCAAGATAATCGAGCAGGCCGCCCGCTTTGTCCGCCGGCCGGATGTGAGGGTCCGCCGGTGCGATAGGGTGGCGGACGCACAATTTGAACCCGGCACCATCGACGTGCTGCACATGGAGCTGATTTCCGACGTGACGGCGTTTCCCATCGGGCAGGTGAGCATCGAAGGTGGCCACGCGGCGTTCCAGTGTGTGAAAAAGGTCATTGAACTGGCCCTGGCGGGGGAAGTGGACGCCACCTGCACAAATGCCCTCCATAAGGAAGCCATGAACCTGGCTCTTGCCCACTACAAAGGCGAAACGTCCGACGGGTACACCCACTTCGACGGCCACACGGAAATCTATGCCGCCTACACGGGTACGAAAAAGTACACGATGATGCTTGCCCATGGGGATTTGCGGGTGGTGCACGTGTCCACCCACTGTTCTCTGCGGGAAGCCTGCGACCGGGTCAAAAAAGACCGGGTGCTGGACGTCATCGAAATCGCCCACAAAGCCTGCGTGGACATGGGCATTGATGAACCGAAGGTGGCCGTGGCCGGCCTGAACCCCC